>CAZZJD010000161.1:0-4826 GCA_964654305.1 uncultured Chitinophagaceae bacterium | reverse complement strand
TTTAGTACTTAAAGTGCTATTTCAGAATAATATTTAAACTTTAGAAATTAAAAGTGTATGCGCATAATTATGCAAGGATATCGGTTGATTTGCAGATTGCTATTCTGATTTTCTTACCTATGTGCTGTTATCGTAAATTTATAAAAATATACATATCAAGCCATTGAAAACAATAGACAATTATTTAGACAGCCATTACATACACCGAAGTAATTGGTTAAGAGCTGCTGTTTTAGGTGCAAATGATGGAATCATATCTATTTCCAGTCTTGCCATAGGTGTTGCAGCTGCAAGTTCAACAAGAGAGCCTATTATTTTAGCCACTGTAGCCGGACTCGTAGCGGGTGCATTGTCAATGGCTGCCGGTGAATATGTTTCTGTCAGCTCACAAACTGACACCGAAAAATCAGATATCGAAAGAGAAATAATAGAGCTGAAAGAAATGCCGGAAGAAGAATTAACCATATTAGCTCAAATCTATGAGAAAAGAGGACTAAAAAAAGAAACGGCTATGCAAGTAGCTATCGAAATGACAGAGAAAGATGCATTGGGAACACATATCAGAGACGAATTAGGTATCAACGAGATTAGTCAAGCCAATCCCATCCAAGCAGCACTTGCTTCGGGTGCATCCTTTACAGTGGGGGGATTATTACCTCTTTTAGTCACACTTTTTGCGCCGGTAAAAGAATTGGAATATTGGTTATATGGTTTCACAACGATCTTTCTAATGATTTTAGGAACAACTGCAGCAAAAACTGGAGGATCCAGTGTTAAAAAAGCGATTTTTCGAATTACAATTTGGGGCACTATTGCAATGGGCCTATCAGCGCTAGTGGGCTATCTCTTTGGTGTTAATATATGATCTGAAATTCTTAGATGGTTTTTGCTTCTGCACCATTTCAAATTAATGAAATCCTCTTCTTCACTGACCTCGACGCAGTTTTGCAACAAGAATTAGACTATTTGTTGTTTATAGGCAATGAAAAAATCAAAGTAGTGGGGTCAATTTAGTCCCGTCAAAATGGGAAGTCAATTTTAGTGGGCAATTTTTATGAAATTTTCACACTAGTCATACTCAGGCTTCCGGCGACTAATTTGTCGTTGAATAAGGAAAGGCTTTCCCCTTTTTCTTGTAGTCCTAATGTGTATATTAATGGGAGATAATGGTCAGGGGTTGGAATAGCTAATCTTACAGCTTTTGATTGTTTGTCAAGATTTATTAAAGGTTGATAATCTCCATTTAACAAGTAGTTATTCATCGTTGACCTTGCTTCTATTGCCCAATCATATCCATAATTATCTTTGTCAAAATTTTGCCAATCTACCAATCCTAAATTATGTATGATGTTTCCACTGCCGATAATCAATATCCCTTGGTGTCTGAGTACATTTAATTTTTGAGCCAGTTCATAATGATATTGAGCCGGTTTGGTATAGTCAATACTCATCTGAATCACGGGGATGTCTGCATTTGGATATAAATGCTTGATCACGCTCCAGGCACCATGATCAAGACCCCATTTTTCATCCAACTCTACCATGGTTGGTTGAAGAATTGATTTAGTTTCCTGAGCTAATTCAGGGCTACCCTTTGCAGGATATTGCACTTCAAAAAGTTCTTTCGGAAAGCCACCAAAATCGTGTATCGTTCTTGGCATTTCCATGGCCGTAACTTTTGTGCCATTGGTGTACCAATGTGCCGAAATACAAAGTATAGCATTCGGTTTTGGTAATGTTTTAGCGACATTTCTGAAACCGGCAACAAATTCATTTTCTTCAATAGCATTCATCGGACTTCCATGTCCTAAAAACAGCACAGGCATTTTCTCTGTAAAGGGAAATGATTGACTTATATTGTTTAATTCATTTAATTTCATTGCAAATCCAGTTAAGGGAATTAAAGATATTGATTTGAGGAAATGCTTTCGGTTCATTGGAAATTATTTTTTCGAACTTTTTTATAGAAATTAAGAAGCTTGTTTTATAAACTGCATTTCGACATTTATTTTTACTTCCTCACTTACTAAAACGCCACCCATTTCCAAGGCCGCATTCCAATTCAGGCCGAAGTCATTTCGATTGATTTTACCGGACAGCGAGAAGCCTGCCTTCAAATTCCCCCAGGGATCTTTACTAATGCCGCCAAAATCAACGTCAAGGCTCACTTCTTTAGTTACCCCTTTAATTGTGAGATTGCCCTTTAATTGTCCATTTTCATTATCAAATTTTTTGAAGGATGTACTTTCAAATCTGATTTCCTTATAATTTTCAACATCAAAAAAATCAGCACTTCTTAAATGGGTGTCACGATCATCATTATTTGTAAAAATAGAGCTTACATCAATAGTTGCACTTGCGGTAGCATTGTTAAAATCATCTCCGTTTGAAATTAAGTCAGCAGTAAAACTTCTGAATTCACCTTTTACATTTGTGATCATTAGATGTTTTACTTTAAAAGTAATTTCACTGTGTGTAGGGTCAAAGGACCATTTTGATAAGTTTGACATTTTCATTTCTTTAAAATTTATTGTCATTATTGACAATACAAAATTGATCCAATTTCTGGAGCTGCTGATTAACCTATGTTAATTAATATAAAAGACGCTCGCCGGTTTAATTATGCCTTATGAGTGGCTATTTTCTTGCGAATACGACTTAGTGATTGAGGCTGAATGCCTAAATATGAAGCAATTAAGTATTGGGGTATTCTTTGCAGAAAATCCGGATGTAATTTGGAAAATTCAGTATAGAGTTGCTCTGCCTGCTCGCTTGTTGTCCTGGCAAGGCGATATTGCATGGAAACATAAGCGTTTTGAATTAATAATCTAAAGTATCTCTCAAAAATGGGCATTGTTGCACATGCATTTTCAAAATTTTCTTTGTTAATCATTAAAACCGTTGTTGATTCAATGGCTTCAATCGAATAAAACGCTTTTTTACCTGAAAAAAAACTATATAAGTCGGAAATCCAGTATCCGTCTAATGCAAACTGAACTACGTGGGTATCTCCCTTACTATCTGCCAAATAACTATAACACGAGCCGGATACAACAAAATAGATGTGCTTGCAATATTGGCCCGCTTCAATTAGGTGATCTTTTTTATCAAAATGTTTTTCAAAAACAAGTTCATTAAAATTTATTTCGCAATCTGAAGATAGTTTTTGATGAGTGTATTTTTCTATACTCTTTTTAAGTAAAAAATGCATCTGAATAATATTATTTTTCAAATGTACGTATAATGATAATGAATTTCTTCTCAATCCAACGTCATCAAAAGAGAAAAAAAGAGTACCTGATCTAAAGATTCTTTACAAGTTTTAAAACATCTTCCGGTCTTTCCAAAGGACTGATATGCCCACCGCTAACAAAAATCGTTTCAATAGTTGGCGGTGCCGGCACATAATCTTCCTCTCCCTTTAATGCGATTGCTTTTACTTTCAGATTACTTATTAGTTCGGTCGCATCATCTGCGTTAACAATTACGGCTCTGTCAGTTTGTTTTATTTGCTTATTTGTCAAAAGATCCATGGGTCGCTTTAGTTCATTGATAAGTGAGGGATTTTCTTTTAGTGATGTTTTTCCAAATAAAGCCTTAGCAGCCTGCTTTGTATAAAACTTTCTAAATGTGAGCATAGTATGTTGAAGGCCAAAGGTGGCTTTATGTTTTTTTGAAGCTGCTTGAAAGGGCATATTACATAATCCAATAGATGTAAATCTCTCAGGATGTTTATTTGCTGCTCTCAGAATGGTCATGCTGCCCCAGGAGTGTCCGACGGTCATCACTTTTGTAATGTTTAGACTATCTAAAATTTCAATCAACATATCGCCGCAGTCTTCTAAAGTCCAGTCGGATTTTATATTACTCCTGCTTTCTCCGTGTAAGGGCATATCAATGGTTATAATGGTACGGCCTTCTATTTTACGAATCACTTCATCCCATAAATGATGATCGAAATAGACACCATGAAGAAAGATGATAGGAGATTCAGCTGATGGAATTTCATAGATATACGTTGAAATCTTGCCGATTTTAGTAGCTATGAAATGTTGTTTTGCTAGTGATATATTATTCATTGTACTAAATGATAATAACATAATGAGGACAACAGACTTCATTATTAATTACTAATGGAAGGCGCTTGTTTTGAATACGTATTGTCTGTAATTTGACTCACCATAAAGGTTGCCACATCTCCCAACGTTATCGAAAGTTTTAAACCCTTGCCATCAAGAGTGGCATGGCAGGTTCCCTTTGCAGGTTTGTCAACGAAATTCGGACAGCGAACAATTGTCCAGTCGAGATTGCTATTCATAATCAAAGGTTCCATTCTGTTCTTATCGTCAATCAGAACTTTCAGCCATTTCATAAAGTAGGGTAAAATTAATTTGCTAAAAAACCATGGATAAAAAGCCATGCTATTTCCTGCGCCTACATTACTCATAGCGATTAGCTTACGCACTTTATTTTTCTCCATCTCCTCAATGATGATCTTAGTTGCATCAGATATAAAAGTAGTGGGCTTTCCATTCCCTTTACCACCAACACCCAAACACTGAATCACTACTTCCTGATGATGCAAAACGGATGCTACGGCTTTTGGATCCATTACATCCCCTTGAATAACCGTTAAATTATGATGCTTATGTTTAATTTTAGATGGATCCCGCACTAATATGGTTACTTCATAACCTTTTTGGAGGGCTTCTTTTAATATGGCTTGACCGGAAAATCCCGTAGCACCGAAAATGGTTACTTTCATTTGTATCTTTTAAACAGATACAAAATTCCTGATGATGGATATTTTTTACCTGACACAAATG
>CAZZJD010000160.1:0-4851 GCA_964654305.1 uncultured Chitinophagaceae bacterium | reverse complement strand
TTCATTCGATTTTGTAGCATCAAGAAAATGAAACTTTATAGCCGGCTCATAGGTAACACCGTAGCTATTAGGCGTTTGATTTTTCAATACCAAATCAACCGACCAAAGATTGTAAGTAAACCGAAGAGAATCTTTATTATCATTTATTTTTATAGAATCATTTCCAAAATAATAGAAATTATTATGATGCGCACAAGCAGAAGCTCGAAAAATATGCTTATTGAAAAAATACTGAACGGCTGCCTGCGCATAACTTCTACTGTTTTGCTGAAATAACTTATTCCCCCTCAGTGCATGATGTCCAGCAAATAACTGAAATTGAAGCGGTTTTCCTGCCCCCCATGATGTTCCCGCATCGGCAAAAATTCTATCATAATTACCATATCCAATTTTCACAAAGTGTCTGTTATATAAAGCAAGAGAGTCCGGCATAAATATAGCCGGAATCAAATCTACAGGCCTCATCAATACTTTATATTGTTGGTCAGGCACCTGGTAGATAAACTTATTTGAAAATGGTACTGGCGGTAATGGGGAAGCCGAAAATCCCAATTTAGTGGCAGGCTTAAGTACAGGCTTATAGCTAGATACAATCTGAATTGTCGTTTGTGCTTTCGTACTATCCTGTGACTTTGATACGACTGTAATTACAAAGGAAAAAAACACAAATAGCGAAAATATTTTATATTTCACACGAAACAAACCAACTGATCTGTAGTAAGAAATAATCATAAACAGAAACGGTTATGGATTAATAATTTTAGATTCTTTATTCTCTACGGCTTTTACCTGATTGAGTTTATCAGCAGCTTCCTTCTTCAAATCAGGATCCGAAGCATTATCAGCTATACTCGAATAGGTAGCTTTAGCATTGAAATAATCTTGCTGGGCGAAATAAATATCTCCGAGTAATAGGTAAGTCTTTGTTATCCAAACAGCATAAGAGCCACTTTTATTAATCACCTCAAAAGCAGCTTTTTCGGATGCCTCAAACTGGTTAAGCTCAAAAAGACAATAAGCTCTTGCGTATCCTGCTTCTGCAGCCCATTCTCCTTTATGTAAGGAGAGCGTTTGCTTATAAGATGCGATGGCCTTCTCTCTTAAACCAGCCATTTGTTCATTTCTTCCAATCATCAGATAGGATAAAGCCTTATCATCTGTAGAAGTATTTTTCATCAACAAAAGCTCCCTAGCCACAGAACCACCCTTTTCTGCATTTCGCATCTGATACAAACATCTTAAACTTCCTCTTAATGCCTCAGTTTTTTGATCTTCATTCTTTGCAAATAAATATAATAACTCATAATAAGGTAAGGCACCTGCATAGTCTTTAAGATCAAAAAAGTATGCCCTTGCTACAATCATAGCAGATTTTTCGATATAGGGATTATTCCCTCTCCCACAAATAGCCTGATATCCCTGAAGAGCAGCCGACTTATCATTTGCCTGCATCAAACATTCGCTTTTATAAAACAAAGCATCCGTAGTACGCAAACCTTCTGGGAATCTCTTTAAATATTGATCTGAAAGTTTGATAACAGACTTATAATCCTCTGCAGCCAGTTTCAATTCAACAGATGCAAAAGCGAGTGAATCCGCCTCAAGAGCACTAATTTCTTTACCCCATGCCCTCATTTGCGCTTCATACTGATCAGATCTTCCAGTCTGCAGATATATAGTTTTCACATTATCCATAGCTTCTTCTGCAGCTGACGAATAGGGTGCCTGTTCAATAATACGATTATACTGAGCCAATGCTTTTTCATCTTCGTCCAGGTTATACCATGCTGTTGCTAATTGTAATAAAGCCTCCAGATGATACGGATGTGAGGTATCACTTTGTGCTACCGCGTTTAAATAAGGGATGGCCTCTCTAAATCGCTCTTCGGACATTAAAGTTTTTGCAATTTCCATAGCTGCATCACCCAAAAGATCACTGGTAGGATAATTGGATTCAATTGATTTTAGTATATCAATTTTAGCCTTACTATTATTAATTCCTGAAATCAATGCTTTTTGATATGTAGCATAATCTGCATGCCGCCAATGATAATCAATAACTTTCTGATAAGCTGCTTTAGCCTGTACGTACTGTTTCAACATAAAGTAACAATCTGCCTGACGGAGATAAGCATCCTGTTCATACCCCGCGGCATCTGACTTAACCGATGGCGTGACTTTTTCAAAATGGATTAAGGCAGTCTGATACTGCCCAGCTTTCATATAACAATAGCCAATATTATAATTGGCTGTTTTAACATTCGCTTCGCCTTGCCCTAGTTGTCCGCTTTTTAAAAAAGAGAGATAATATTTTTTTGCTGATTCCGTATCCCCTTTCTTGAATGCAAGCTCTCCTTTCCAAAAGGATGCCAGCGAATAAACTGCAGTGACATCAGTTGCCATCAAAACTTGATCAAGTAAATTTTCAGCATCCTGAAATTGCTGATCATTCATAAATTCTGTCGCTCTACCAAACTGAATAACAGGTATTAATAATTTTATTTTTTCTGAAGGCTTCACCATCGTTTCCAATAAAGCCAATGCGTCTTTATAATTATTGGAGGCTGCTAATAAACCAACCAAAAGCTCTTTGGCTTCTGAATGATAATTACTCTTTGGATAATCATTGATAAATTTCTGAAGAGAACTGACAGCTTCTCCTTGATAACCAGTCTCAGCTGACAATTTGCCCAACATAAATAATGAAACCTCTTTCTGTACAGAATCACTATTCATAGTAGCAGCAAAAGAAAACGCATTTCTTGCCTTGTCTTTCTGATCCGTCTGCAAATAAGCATCAGCTAGAATATACATAGCAAACTGGCTCAGCTTGTCCTGACCTTCGCTTAGTTGCTTTAAACCGGCAATTGCCTTGTCATATTTCTTTAGGCGATAATAGACATCATGTAGCTCAAAATATACATCTCGCCCAACTTTGGGTTGCCCAGCCACGTAAGATTCCAGGTAGGGTAAAGCAGCTTCGTATTTACGGCGATCATAATAAATATGACCTAAAAGTCTTCTTATTTCATTCTTTGATTCTGTATCAGATTTTTTGAGCGCCGACTCTCCTTCCTGTATGGCTTTATCCGCAGCACCGGTATTAAAGTATACTGACGTAAGATAGAACGGAACTTTTGCCTGATACTTAGGATGATTACGTACTGCTTCAAAAGCATTCAAGGCCGCTTTATGATCATTTTTATCATACATGATAAAACCATAATAGTATTGCGCATCAGCATAATGAGGATGTTCAGGTATTTGTATAATCGACTCAAATATGAGTTTAGCCTCATCATATTGCTTAAATTGAAATAAGCCGTATGCCGTTCTAAATTTTGAAATATTAATCTCTTCGTTGCTTAATCCTTCAATCCCGGCACGTGCATCATATTCAATAGCATTCCGGTAATCTGATTTTCTGAAAAAATAAGCAGCTAGCTGATAACTTAAGCGGTTTTTATGGATCACAGGATCTTCCCTTTCTATAAAAATAATAGCAGGTGCTACTGCCTGCTCTTTATCCAAACGCAAAAGACAATCATATAAATAAAATTGCAGATTTCTTGATTTAGCACCATAAGGAAATTTGTCTTCTCCATAATACTGACTATATACCTGTTCAAATAATGGGAGTGCCAGAATAAACTCACCTCTCTCATAAAAATCAACAGCTTTGTTATACACAGCATCTGGATTAGTCTCTAAGGCCGTTGACTGAGCAGATAAATTCTGTTGAAAAGAAATAAACAAAAACAGACAAAAAGAATAGTGATAGCGCTGAAACTTTCTTAAGAAATCATTCATAAGATTTATCCTGATATGAGTTAAGGAATCGTTTAAAACAAAGGTAATACAGAAAGACATGACATAAATCCGCTTATAGATATGTGGATAAAACAAAAGCATGGGCTACATTTGTAAAAATAAAACGCAGAAATATGAAAAAACTGCTTTCTATCAAATATAGTCCTACCGTTTTTAACATAGGTTTTTTACTTCTCCGATTAATCTTCGGGATCACGATGCTCGTCAATCACGGGTATCCAAAGCTGGTTAATTTTGGAACTAAGAAAGCAACCTTTACTGATTTTCTTGGACTGGGAAGTACAACTACACTAATTCTTGTCATCTTTGCAGAAGTATTCTGTACAGCCTTCATCATCCTGGGACTTTTTACACGATTATCTGCATTTGTAATTGCATTTGCCATGGGCTATGCCTTCTTTATTTCACATGGCGGGGATCTATTTGGAGACGGAGAATCTTCCGCTTTATTTCTGACTGTATTTTCAGTGATCTTACTATGCGGACCAGGCAAATTCAGCATTGATGGAATGATTCAAAATTAATTGCATGTTCAAAACTTCCACCCAAATCAGAGTCAGATACGCAGAAACAGATCAGATGAATGTAGTGTATCATGGTAACTATGCCCAGTATTTTGAAGCAGCTAGAGGAGAAGCAATCAGAGAACTTGGCATTACCTACAAAGAGATTGAAGAAGTCGGTGTGATCATGCCAATTGTAGAAATGAATATCAAATATCTACGTCCTGCTCGTTACGATGATCTCCTGACAGTTTATACCGAATTAAAGGAATGGCCGACAGACCATCGAATTCGTTTTCACCATGAGGTTTATAATGAAGTTGGAAAGCTGCTGACAACCGGAACAATCTTTTTGTATTTCTTAAATGCAGCCGACATGTCAAAAACAAACATGCCGGAAATGCTGGCAGAGAAACTGAAAGTGTATTTTAAAGAATAGTTAGTCATTAAGAATCTATCATATTGTCACGTCCTGAAAAAAGTTGACAGTTTTTGAGTCAACAAAATCAGGATAAAT
>CAZZJD010000159.1:0-4857 GCA_964654305.1 uncultured Chitinophagaceae bacterium | reverse complement strand
CAATACCATAGCCATTTTGATAAAATGGTAGCCGTCTTTTCTCCCACCGCACAGCCCCCCAAAGCCACACACCCCAACCACCCTTTTCAGCGGTGCAGAAAAAAATAAAGCATTAGTTGTTGATGGCAATGTGCAATAAAAGGTTCATTCATTCCAGTTCCATTTCGTTACAGCGTTTCGCTTTGCTACACTACCTTCCACTACATTACACTTCCATTCATTTCACCATTTATTTTGCACCGCACAGCAAGAGTATTCCCTCATTCCATATTGCAAAACCAACCCTTTGCTTTCCGTGTCTTGGCTTTTGCTTTGCCACCGCTACAATGTTTTTTGTGTTGAAATAATTTACAAAAAACGCAATTACACATAAGCAAAAGCTACAAGCCACTCCAAGCACCTCCGCACTTTTTGCAACATTCCATTCAGTCATACACTTGCTTTTTCCCTACGCTACTGCAGTATGGTATGCTTTATTTTTTCTGCGACATATAGCCCCAATCCAACGCACTAAAGACATTTCGTTTTTTGAATAGTGATTTTGATTTAAGCCAATCGGTTTTTATCAGTGGGCTTTTTATTGAAATCCTGAATACAGTTTTGAAAAGAGGATAAAAAAATAAAAATAAAAAGTGCAGCAAAATTAGGTGGCTCACACAAGCCCACGCTGATAAAAAAACCAAAAGACTACGGCATAATGAAAGGCAAATAATCTTTTATTTTTTATTGGTATTTGCCTTTCACCCTTCGGGTCTTATTCCGTTTCCTTTTGGTTTTTTAGCCACGCCACCTATCAGAATGCTTTCTTTTTTTTTCTGTTTTTTTTCTTTGTCAAATTATATATGTGTTGCGGAGCGTAAGCGAAGCACAGCACAGGCAAGGGCAAAAGCAGATACAAACTTTAAAGCAAGTATTATGCACAGTCCAAAAATTCACACATTCAACCCAAAAAATCAAACAAGCGATTTTGATGTTTACATTTTATGCAAAGGTTTAAATAGTGGCAAACCACTTGAAAAGCCTTGCCCAAATTGCTTTGTAATTGCCTGCAAAAATTCAGATGATATGGATTTTTACAAAACCCTTTCTTTCGGCTTGTGGAAGGCAAAGCATTTTCATCAGTTCCTCACTGGTTCAGTTATTCCATTTATCCGCATCAGTGATTTTAAAAGCACCATTAAGGCACAAGCCGAAGCAGTGAGCAAAGATAAATATGCCTTTGTGCAGGATGTCCATAAAGTGAAGCTGATAGAACGAAAAGAAAAGCAGATGTACGAAACATTGGCACTCTTAGCCGATGTAAAAAAAGCAATGATGTACAGGCACTTTAAAAGGTAGCCGTAGTGGCTGCCATAACCTGGGGAAATGCTTTTGCACCATAAAAAATTTATATGCAAAAGTAGCAAGGGGGGCAGACGCACAAAGCCAACACTAAAAAAACCAAAAGACTACGGCATAAACACAAAGCCAACGCACAAGGCTATCATTTATTCCGTTTCCTTTTGGTTTTTTTATCCCCCTTGCTGTGAGAAGCATATAAATTATTTCATTATGCAAAATCATCCACGTATTTCAGCAGGCAGCCAGTTAGGCATTTGTCCTTTTACTCCGCAGGTTCTCCATCAGCACTTGCAGCTTTCACCTTTTGCTTACCAGCGTTACATCCGCAGGTCTCGGTTAGCCCATCAGCCAGTTTTTGGCATCAAGGTTTATCAGCTTCCTTGTGGTTGTTTCGTTTGGTGTTATCCATCAGGTGTTCGTGAGCTTTCAGCATTGCCCTTTTAGGGCTTTGCTATTGCTTTAAAACAAGAAGCCCCACCACAAGGGCAGGGCTTCTATTTAACCGATAAGAAAGAAAGCTATTAGGCTAATTCAACAATGTTTAACACGTTGTAAGCACCATTTTTTAACGAGTATTGAATACCGTTTACTTCTTGGAAAAATTCAATCGTCAAGAAATAAAGTTTTGTACCTGCACCGGCTGGAACAGCAGCAGGAATTAAATTGAATGGTGTGTTAGTGCCATCAATTGCCAAATTTTGCACTGGGCTGTATTCAATTGCACTCACTTCATTTACAAAATCCACATCAGCAAACGCAGATTTAAAACTAACGTGGGTTGCTCCAGTAGGGTAGTAAATATCATTGATAGGAGTGAATGCAGGGAAAGCAATATCACCAGTACCAGTGTTTACAGTGAACGGTGCAAATATTACACTACCCAAAGTTGCACTATCATTGAAATCAAAACCTTTCAACAAGGCTTTTGCCATCGGGTCCGCAATTCCGACACCTACATTTCTTTCACCTCTTGGAGAAGTGGCATCGTAGTTTTTAATCTGTGTCATTATTTGCGTTAAACGACTTGTAACACGGTTGTCACTTGCGTTCATCATCAAATTACGAACAGCATTGCGGAGTAATTTTCCAGCACTTGCAGAGCTTCCAAATTCGCTACCGTTTTCACGTGTACGTTGGAAGTTAGGATCATTGGCTATTCTGTCACCAGATACACCACTTTTTGTTTTCACAAGATGTCCATCCTGTGTTTTGTAGAAGGTAAGGTTATCCAATGTACCTTCTATTTTTAGTAAGCCTTTTAATCTTGCCATTTTGTTATTTATTTAAATTGTTAGTAATTACTTTTTTGTTGCGATACAGCCTTTACAAAACCTGTATCTGTTTCTTGCATTATACTTTCTGAATAGCCAGGGCGGACAAACTTTTTCAGCCCCACATTCCCAAAGTCCTTTTCTTTCGCTTGATGCTTTCCGCATCAAATCTTCAAGCCTTGCATCAGTATCAAAATTGATGTAGTGCCAAGCCCAACCATTTGCAATAAGTATTTCATCCAGTCTTTGCCCCTCCACATATACCATTGCCAATTCTCTACCGTACACATCAGTTTTCAATACTTCAAACTTTACCACCTTACCAAGTATCAAGGCTTTTACATTGAGCCAAGAGTTAAAACCCCAGTGTTGATTAAGTTCGGGAGCATCAACATTTAGTAACCTTATTGTATGCTCCTTTGCAGTCGTTTTAAGAACGTATGCATCGCCATCCTTAACTTTCATCACCCTTGCTTCTTCTTGCGAAAAAGCGGCTGTAAAAGCCGTTAAAAACAAAACCGATACAATTATTTTCTTCATCACGATACAAAACTATAACGCTTTATAAGGCTCTACAAATAACCACTTCCGACATTTCCGTTATTGCCACATTATTCCAACAAACACACTTTTACCACTCACAAAAACATATTATCTTTGCAATGTTTACTTTATACCTGATGTATGGATAGAGTATAAAAAGAGTATTAGTTAAATGAATAGACTGTGTATTTATCCGAAAGACATTCAGATAATCACAGGCAAAAGCGACAGATATGGTAGATACCTTATTAAGAGGATTAAAGAGTACTTCAACAAGCAGCAACACCAAGTTGTTACCGTTGAAGAGTTCTGCCAGTATATGGGCTTACAATTGGAAGCAGTTGTTAGTCAATTAAGATAGTGTAAAAACTTATCTTCGCCTTTTGCTTATGATAAGGACAAACACACTCTACACTAAACTAAATATTTTCTTTTCTTTGTGCTGTACTTGCACTTGTTTTAGTGGGTTTTGTTGCCCAGTTGTTGCCCAAATAAATACGCAACCTCTGAAACCCTTTATAGATAGGGCTTTACATTTTCACTTAACAATTTGTATCGGGAAGTAGTAGCATCAAATCATCAATTATAATGAGCTGATTTTTTTCATTTAACCTTTTTCTCTTTCTTTGTCCCAATACTTTTCAATAAAGATGAATTCTTGCAAATTTTCAAACGGTATCCTCTGCCTGCTTTTAATTCTTTCAGTACCTGTTAAATCCCAGGTGCTAAATATTGACAGAGAATTTGCACCCGACTCAGCCAGAAAAAATTACGATCTGATTACCAATTTTTTTCTGTCTTCCGATAAACAAAAAAATAATTTAATTGATATTTCCGGGAATATTGAATACGACCGATTCTTGAAAAATAAATACGTTTTGCTTGCTTTATTCAGAAGTGATGCTGTTTTTAACGGCGATGAGATGATCCAAAATGAAGGGATGGCGCATATTCGTTACCGTGATAATGATCACCGAAAATTCAGTCCGGAATTCTTTGTGCAATATCATTGGAATGGTGCCTGGGGGATGGAATACAGGAATCTGTACGGAGCCAACCTACGGTTAAAAATCATTGAGAAAGAAAAAGGCGATATTTATACCGGCATAGGAGGTTTTTATGAACTGGAACGATGGAATTGGAATGGAGTTAAAGCAGAATTTCTGCCTGAAACTACCCCGGATATACAAAGGGATTTATGGCGAATAAATACCTTTCTCAAGGCCTCAGGTAAATTATCAAAAAATATGGATGTCAGTACTACCTCTTACTTGCAATTCCCCGTCAATGGTCAGTTCCTCCAGCCCAGGTGGTATATGGAGGCTAATATGTTTATTACCGCATCAGATAAAATTGAGTTTGTACTGCACTGGGATCATATCCGGGATCTTTACCTGGTAGTACCTATTGATGATTTCTACTATACCTTTTCCATGGGCATACAGCTGAATCTGTGACATTTTATAATTCAACCCAATGCTGTCTGGGGAAAATTTGATTTTTCTTCTTTTTTATACCCGTCATAATGAAGGATATTGAAATTTATTCTTTTCTGATTTCATAAGCCCTCTTTTTAAAAAATATGAGGCGGCTGTCCGGAGAAAAACTGAAATGCGAAGACTTCTATATCAAAAAAACAGCTCTTTTGATGTTTAATTATTTCACGCAAAGCTGCAAAGAGGCAAAGCTCACAGAGAGTTCC
>CAZZJD010000158.1:0-4888 GCA_964654305.1 uncultured Chitinophagaceae bacterium | reverse complement strand
CCATTGGTTTTTTTCTTTTTTCAGAATTTGCACTGATAGACCAAATTGGTTCAAAAAAGCATCCTCCACCGCATCTACTCTTTGCGATGGCATAATCTCTATAATGCCGTCAACATGTGTTTTTTTGATCTCTTCTATTTTTAAGTCTTCCCCTAAACTTTCTTTTTCTGAAGAGATTTGAAAATGTTGATGAGGTTGTTTATAAAAGCGAAGTCTTAAATGAGGGTAATATGAAGAAAATATATCTTGTATTTCCTTCAGTGTGGTTTTGTCGTGAATATGTATATGCATATGATATTTTTTTCAAACCTATTATTTGCTTAATTTTTTATCTATAACATAAATCAAGTCATATAATGATTGAGTTCATAATTGCATAAAATATTTGACAATAAAGTTTAAGGCTTCTTTTTTCGTTCGATATAAATTCAGGATGTTTGCATTATGAAAGTGGCTCATGAGGTTTCATTAAAATCATTCAACACATTTGGTATAGATGTGAGGGCAAGAGATTTTATTTCTTTTCAAACTACTGATGAATTATTTGAAACTTTTGAATCTTTCCCTTCTTTGCGAAATGATAAAAGACTGGTATTAGGAGGCGGTAGCAATGTTTTGCTTTCTGGACATTTCGATGGTTTTATTTTAAAGAATAATATTTCCGGGATTGAAGTGATAAAAGAAGATGATGCATTTGTTTGGATAAAAGCCGGAGCGGGTGTACCCTGGCATGAGCTAGTATTATATGCTGTTGGAAAGGGCTTGGGTGGCATAGAGAATTTGAGTTTAATTCCGGGAAGTTGTGGGGCAGCACCTATGCAGAATATCGGTGCATATGGTGTGGAGTTAAAAGATGTATTTGAATGTCTGGAGGCTTATCATATTCATGATAATTTATCTGTTGTATTCATGCATAATGACTGTGCCTTTGGTTATAGAGAGAGTGTTTTCAAGAATCGATACATAAATCAGTTTATTATTACATCCATCACCTTACGACTACAAAAAAAACCAGAGTATCAAATCAGTTATGGTGCCATTCGGCAGGAGTTAGATAATATGCAGATTCAGGAATTGTCGGTGAGATCAATCTCTGATGCTGTTATAAGGATTCGTTCCTCTAAATTACCGGATCCAGCCAAAGTGGGGAATGCGGGCAGTTTCTTTAAGAATCCATCAGTATCCCAAGAAGAGCATGATCGTTTGAAAAACGTTTTTCCGAATCTTGTATCATTCGCCAATTTAGATGGATCCTACAAGCTGGCAGCCGGCTGGCTGATTGAGCAATGTGGCTGGAAAGGATATCGTAAATGAGATGCAGGATGTTATCCTTTGCAGGCATTGGTGCTGGTAAATTATGGTAATGCGACGGGTGCCGAGATTCTTCAGCTGAGCGAAGAGATTCAAATTTCTGTCTTACAAAAATTTGGTGTTCAACTCGAAAGAGAGGTGAATTTGGTTTGATGAAAATATCATAGCCAGGGGTTTAAACCCTGGCTATGAGGAGCTTGCTGGATTTATTACCCGGGATTAAAATCCCTGGCTATAGTAGAAAATCATATTAACCATGATAGCACAACATTATTCAAACGTATAAAATTTACATCCAACACCTGATCTGTTTTCCGGAAAAAACATTCCGCTACATTTCCCTGATTTTTGGTGTGAAGTGATCTAATCTGAATATCTTCCCGAAAATCAACATCCCCCAGTCCATACCACTTGAAAATCGTTTCCTTAATACTCCAGGCAAGTGTACAATGGTCGTTTTCGGATTCTTTATCTCTTTTCAATAATGCCATTTCTTTGTCAGTTAAAAATTTATGCGCAACACGTCTGGCTTTATCAGAAAGGTGTTCAACATCAATGCCTACGGGTTTTTCTTTACTAATAATTGCTGCAGCGATATCGCTGCTATGTGAAATGGAAAATTCTAACGAATGACCAGCAACAAAAGGTTTATTTCCTTGTGCTGACACAATCATTTCAAACGAAAAATCAGGTTGCATGTATGCTAAAAGATATCTTCCTGCCAGATGTTGCAGCCGTCGATGCGGATGGGAGGGCAGACTAATAGAAGGCAGCACATTGATAAAAAAAGTTTCAGGCTCCTCTATCTTCCATACGCTCAGCTGAGCGTCTTTGTTGATTGTATGTTGAAAAAGGATCGGCAACTGTGATTTTTTGAATTTATATTGCAGTCCCGCGAAACTACGACGAATATGATACTGTCCGACAAACGCATCTTAGAAGAAATGGAAAAAGGCACGATCAAGATCGAGCCCTACAATAGAAACTGCTTGGGAAGCAATTCTTATGATGTGCATCTGGGGGCTACACTGGCCACTTATAAGGATCATTTACTGGATGCCAAAAAACATAATCAGATTGAGAGTTTTGAGATTCCGGAAGATGGTATTGTTCTCTATCCGAATATATTTTATTTAGGGGTTACGCTTGAGTATACCGAAACGCACGCACATGTGCCATTTCTGGAAGGGAAATCTTCAACCGGCCGATTAGGCATTGATATTCATGCAACGGCAGGTAAGGGTGATGTAGGGTTTTGTGGCAACTGGACATTGGAGATCAGTGTCAAACAGCCGGTAAAAGTGTATAAAGGGATGCCCATCGGACAATTAATTTATTTCCCTGTAGATGGAGATATTGAAGTGAAGTATAATCAGAAATCCAATGCCAAATACAGCGGCCAGCCCAATATGCCGGTGGAGAGTATGATGTGGAAGAATAAATTTTAGAGTCGTATATCGTTGATCGTCTTTCGTTTTTCGAAAAACGGATAACGAACAACAAGCAACGAATGTCAATAACTTCTAGTTAATGCCATACTTATTCTTGTAAGCTATTACCCATCCTACTACATCTCTGTAACTATTAATACCCTGTTCTTGATGATTGCTTTTTAGAAAGAGGTCAAAAATTTTATTAGTCCAATCCTGAAGAATTGTTTCATGTGTTTTCAGATAGGCTTTGTATTCCTTAAGATCTTTTTTTACGAGCGGGTGGAGTTGTTGGTTGAGTGACTTCACCAGATTGCTGTCGGTTTGTCTTAATTTTCCAAAGGTATAAAGATACATTTCCAGGTAGCCAGAATATTGCATGAAGATATTTTTTGATTGAGTTGAGGCGAGAAATCCTATGAAGTTGGCTTCGCTTTCGCTGGCATAACCGATCTGGTGGGCCATCTCATGACAAGTAACGAAAGGCTGAAGGAAATGCGGACAGGTTGTATTGATCTGTCCTTCTCCCGTAAAGGGGTTATAATAACCCAGGAAGCCGCCGTAGTTTCCTAAGCGACCGAATAGTGTAGGTTTTAAAGAAAGGGACTGATACTGTAGAAAATGAAATTGATAAGAGAGATTTTGATAGGAGGCTTCTGCTTCTTTGAACATGGCCTCTTGAGTAGAGAATATTTGTTTATTAAAATCGGGATGACTTCTCAGTTGATTGATGATTTGAAGTAATTCTTTATTAAGCGTGATAAGTTCTTGAGTTGGGTAGGTGCCCTTCAATTTTATTTCCAGTTGATCGGCAATTCCTTTGCGGTAGTAATTGAGTCCCCAGAAAAGATAAAAAACAATATAGGTGGAAGAGAGCAGGTACCAGATACGGAGGAGGGGTTTAAATTTTTGTTGACGATCGATATCATTTTTTCGCAGGTTTTTGAAGAGTAGGGTAAGCTGTATGATGATAGTGACAGCTGCTAAAGTATATAGCAGATCTCCCAGACTGAAAGGCATCCATCCAAAAAAAATACGAAGTTTTTGAGCCAGCGCAGGGTAGAAGTGCCGGGCATACCGGGTTTCGATGAAATCCGGAGAATAGCTTAAAATAGAAATCGCGAGAATGGCCACGATTGGGGCCAGGGGGGTAAGTCTTCGTGAAATATGTTTGATAAACATATTTCACGAAGTTATGGAGGCTATATTCAAATCAAGTGGCTATGTGCGCTAATTTCATAAATCCTTTTATAATTCTTGTGGCTATGCCCTGGCAAAACGCGCGGAGCGATCAGATTTGCTCGTCATGTTGAGTGGTAGCGAAACATCCCATAATTCGAAGCGTTCTAAAATAGGGGATCCTTCGCTTACGCTCAGGATGACGATAAAATCACAAAAAATATCATTTCACCCCATGTTTTGACATAACGCCAAATTAACCTACCTTTGCCGACCCATAAATAAGCAATATGGCAGGGCGGCGGGATTTTGAAATAGCATTTGTTGGACTGAAGCCCGGACAGCATTCCTTTGAATACGACATTGATGTGCGTTTTTTTGAGGAGTTCGGTCCGCAGGATTTCGAAAATCCTAAAGTGCAGATCCGGCTTCTTTTAGAAAAGAATACGGGTTTCATGCTGCTGAAATTTGAGGTAGGAGGATCAGTGGAAGTGCTTTGTGACCGTTGCGGTAATCAGTTGCCGCTCGAACTCTGGGATGAATTTGAGGTATTGGTAAAGATGACGGATAATCCGGAAGAGAAGAATGATGAGGAGGAAGATCCGGATGTTTTTTACATCTCAAGGACAGAAAGCCATATAGATGTAAAGAAATGGATTTTTGAATTCATCAATCTCAGTGTTCCAATGCATAAAATGTGCAAGGAATCTGAAATTGGTGGGCCTAACTGTAACAAGGAAGTCCTTGCCCGTCTGGCCAAAATGAATCCACAACCTGCGAAAGACAAATCTATATGGAAAGATTTGGATCAATTTAGAAACGAATAAATTAGAATTTTATGCCTAATCCTAAACGCAGACATTCACAGCAGCGCAGTGCAAAACGTCGTACGCATTATAAGGCCGAAACGGTTACTTTAAGCAAGGATACTACTACCGGAGAAATCCATATACGTCATCGCGCACATG
>CAZZJD010000157.1:0-4912 GCA_964654305.1 uncultured Chitinophagaceae bacterium | reverse complement strand
CCGTCTGCTGCCAGTACATTGATTATGTTCTTTGCTGGATTTGGATAAATGCTAATATTCTTTTGGACCGTATTTATAATGGAAGTGGTCGTACTATGACAAAGAGGAGAGGTGCTGACAAACCCTGCAAAATAACCGGCTAAATTATTTTCTCTAAGCGTTGTACTATCATATGCATGACAGGGTGTAGTTATCTGATCTGCACAACTACCTTGTCCAAATAAAAAATTAAACGGAAAGCTTGTGGTTGTAAATTCATTTTTTGTAGGGTATCCGTATCCGTTAGTTGTATTCCATCCACTGAATGCACGAGCTCCGTAAATCTTAATATTGGTATTGGCAATGGCATTACAGTTATATCCATTGGTAAAGCACCAGTTTATTCCCCAATATATGGTTGCAGAATCTATGGGCACTACAATATCACAAGGCTGATGGAAGGAGTAGATAGCTGGTTTGTTTTTCCCGTTAGGTAATAGTTTTAAGAGATCGGAAGTCATCCCTCCGAAAATATTGCCTACTCCTTTAATAGTATATTGAATAGTTGAGGGTTCTATATTACCTTCAATGGGTCCAAGATCAGGTCTGAGAATTTGTGTGCCTTCGAAGATTTTTCCTTTATTGTATGAGCATTCACGATTGTTTATGTTAGGGAGAGGTAGCCCTACTGTGGCAAAGGTTTCTTTGGGTTTTTCTGTTGAGGTGTCCATCAGTGCAATGCCCAAAGCTAAAAAAGCACCGGCGCTTTCTCCGGCCACAAATATATTTGCTGTATCAATCCGAAATTGTTCGTGACGATTGATAAGATATCTAAGAGCACCTTTACCGTCCTGAATACCGCGGTACATAGCTCTTACCCATTCCGCACTATCACCTGCAAAAAAGCAGTTATAGTTAGGATAATTACAGGTCCAGCTGTTATCATCCGATATAAAACCAAGCCGGTAGCTTATACTAGCCGTTATATAACCCCTTTGAGCAAACTTTTTACAAAGGGTCTGAATACTCGCATCATTTTTACTTCCCTCTAAAAATGAACCTCCGTGTATCCACATTAAAAGGGGTTTTTTATTGTTCTGCACAGAGCTAGAACATTTTGGTAAATAAACATCCATTTTCAATGTATCTGTGCCGCCCAAAAAATTTGTAGCTGTACCATAGACAATATTTAATATACTGTCGTAACTATAGCTTCTGTCCACCCATTGTTGACTATAACTGTTGATGGATGAAAAAAGCATCAGTTTTAGAATGAATAGATATCTTTTCAAAGCAGTACTACTTGATCTTGAAAAATAAATTTACAGAAAAATATAGTATCGCTAGGATTGAGTTGAGGATTTGAAATTTAATATTTTGCTTGATACTTGGAAATATCTTTTTCCCTCTATTTTTGAAATAAAAATGCTATGAGGAATAATCTTTTTTTTCTTTTTTTATTTACATGGTTCTTATCTGCATGTACTAAAGATGAAGATAATAACGAAAATGATCGGGTTAATCCTGGTACAGTTAAGGATGCTTCAGATAATATTTATCGCACCGTAAAAATTGGTAAGCAGGTCTGGATGGCTGAAAATTTACGAACCACAAAATATCGTGACGGTAGTAATATTACTTTACAAACGGATGATGTCTTATGGGAAAATTATGATTATATCAATAATATTAATACTAGAATACCTATGATGTGTTGGTATCAGAATGATCAAACAACATATTCTGATAATAAATTTGGGGCTTTATATAATTGGTACGTGATCAGTGCCTCAACGAATGGCAATAAGCAAATATGTCCAAATGGATGGCATGTGCCTACTGATGATGAATGGGGAACTTTAATTAACTATCTGGGTGGAGAAATGGTTGCCGGAGGCAGAATGAAGAGTACGGGCACGCAATACTGGCAAACTCAAAACACACCCCCAGCCGATACAGTCGGATTTGCCGGGCTTCCTGGAGGCTATCGTGGTCAAAATGGTAAATTCTACAACTTAGGTATTGAAGCAAATTGGTGGAGTTCTTCAAGTCAATGGCCGGAAAAATCGTGGAGATTTAGTCTTGATGATTATGGTAGTTACATAAACAGAGGAACAGGGGGTAATGGGAATGGTTTCTCTGTTCGTTGTATTATGGATTGATGGATTTATTATGATTTCATCTCATGAGTTCCTTCGCCGTATTTTTCGAAGCTTCGGAAGATTCTTTTCCTCCTAGCATGGAGGCAAGCACCTCTATTCTTTCTTCATTACTGAGTGCTCTAATGTCAGCAATAATAGCACCCTGCTTTTCTTTTTTTGAGACATAGTAATGCGCCTCGGCTTTGGCTGCCACCTGGGGCAGATGGGTAATAGCTATGATTTGATGATGTTTGGATATTTCTGTTAACAGCTTACTTACCTGTATGGCGGCTTCCCCGCTGATACCTGTATCGATCTCGTCAAATATTAAGGTAGGTAATTGAATTTTTTCTGCAACCAATGATTGTACAGTCAGCATCAAACGACTTAGTTCTCCGCCGCTGGCAACTTTTTCGATAGGTTCGAATTTGATTACGTCATCTTTAATATTGATCGGTACATTGGCATTAAATAAAAATTCAATACTGTCTGACCCGTAAGCATTTAACTCACTTTCTTTCACATCAATTTTTATCCGGGCATGTGGCATGCCTATCTGGTGCAGCGTTTGATTTACTTTATCTTGTAAGGAAGGTGCTTCTTCAACTCGTTTTATATGAAGGATGGATGCTTCTTTTTCCAATTCCCTCATAAGGCATTCTAGTTCCGCTTCTTGCTTAGCGATTTTTTCATCCAGAGAAATCATCAGTTGGTCAAATTGCAACAATGATTTTTCTACTTCCATCAATGCATTTAATGAATTGACCTGATGTTTCTTCATCAGCCGATACAATAATTCCAGTCGTTCCTGAACCTTCAATTTTTGATCTTCGTTGTGATCAATAAGATTCTTTAGAAAATCTAATTCGCTGGAGATATCATCTAATTCAATCCATGTGGAATGTAATCTTTCGGAAGTCTCTTTGAATTTAGGATGAAGACGGCTGAATTCAGATAGCTTATTGCTGATCTTTTTAAGTTGATTTAGGAGTTGATTTCCCCCCTGTAGTAAATGCTGACTTTCATGTATAACACTATTTACTGCATCTGTTTCTTTTATCAGTGCCCATTCTTGTTCAAGCTGCTGATCTTCTCCCTCTTTGAGTTGAGCATCTATTAACTCTTCTAGTAAAAATTTTTTGTAGGATGCACTTTCTTTCAGCTTGTTGAGTTCATTAATCAGCTCAATTTTTTGCTGCTGCTTTTTTATATAAGCAATGTATTTCTGATGAAAGGCCAGCGACTGATCGTTACATTCGGCCATAGCATCAATGACTTCTCTTTGAAAATCACTGCTGCCAATTTCTTGTGTGTCAAATTGCTGATGCACATCAATAAGTAGGCGGCTTAATGATTTTAACTGCTGCAGGCTCACAGGGGTATCATTAATGAATGCACGACTTTTACCGTTGTTGGTAATTTCTCTTCTTAAAATGATTTCATCCGATAAGTCTATTTCCTGCTCTGCCAGCCATTGGGTGGCAGTATCGTTCTTTTGGTTTATAAATACGCCTTCAACAATGGTTTTCTTCTCTTTGTTGCGCAATACATTCTGGTCAGCTCTTTTCCCGAATAATAGGGACAATGCATCTAACAAGATCGATTTCCCGGCACCGGTTTCTCCAGTAATAGCTGAAAATCCCTTGCTAAATGTCAATTCGATCTGATCAATAATAACAAAGTTTGATATATAAAGTGCCTTTAGCATATTTTACTCAAAGCTAAATGATATTATTAATACGAAAATGTACCAGTAAAAATTGAAAGTAGGAATTATTTTGTGGTCCATGGTTTCTCGTTTTTCGAAAAACGAACATCCACCAACGATTATTACCATAAAAAAGCACCTGCGTTTCCACAGATGCTTGGCATTAGATCTAATAATATTTTATATTGAGATACTATCGTTTAGGTCAGAATCAACCAAAATACGACCGCAGTTTTCACAAACGATGATTTTCTTTCTTTGTCTGATTTCGCTCTGACGCTGTGGGGGGATGGTATTGAAGCAGCCGCCACAACTATCTCTTACAATTGGAACTACCGATAAGCCATTACGATAGCTCTTACGGATCCGCTCATAGCTTGTCAACAGTCTTTCTTCTACAGATTCTCTCGCTTTATCGATTTCTTTATTGAGATGCTTTTCTTCTTTCTCGTTGTCTGCTATGATCTTATCCAGTTCTGCTTTTTTATGTTCCAGGTTTTTTTCTTTTCCGGCAATATTTTTGCTGATATTTTCGTGCTGATGATTTTTTTCATTCAGGTCTTCATTGGCATCTTTAATATGTTTTTCAGCGAGTTTGATATCGAGGGTTTGCATTTCTATTTCTTTGTTGATAGCTTCAAACTCTCTGTTATTTTTTACATTGTCGCTTTGCTTTTCATATTTTTTCAGAAGCTCCTGAGATTCTTTAATAGCTTCCTTTCTGCCATCAATAAATTCCTGAATCCCGTTGATCTCTTCTTCTACACGAAGACGACGGGCATGTAATCCGGCAATTTCATCTTCTAGGTCTTTCACTTCCATAGGAAGTTCTCCTTTCAGAATTTGAATTTCATCGAGCTTACTTTCAATTTTTTGTAATTGAATAAGTCCTTTCAACTTGTCTTCTACTGAGTATTCTTTTGTTGCAGGCATACTAAAAATTTAAACGATCAGGATTCGGTTCGGTATTTGCTTGATTTTTAACTGAAATACCTCACCGGGTTGGTTTGAACCTCTGTTTTAAGGACGGCAAAGGTAGGGAATTTTTTGCTCAGGAATGCAGATATAAGGTCAATTGTATATT
>CAZZJD010000156.1:0-4922 GCA_964654305.1 uncultured Chitinophagaceae bacterium | reverse complement strand
AAAAGGTATTGGTTTAAAAGTTTACAAAAGAACTAATTTTTGTCGAGCTGACTGCTTATTTCCATTACTATCTTTTACATTAATCTGGTAAATGTAAACACCCCGGCCTACTTTTTGACCAAAATGATCCCTCCCATCCCATGGAATCTCAAAAGAACGCGTTCCCTTTGAATTTATTGTTTGATCAATCGTTTTTACCAGATTTCCTGCAACAGAGAAAATACGGATATTTACCTGCAGAAAATCACCCGGACGGTTATGCTCAAACATAAAAGTAGTTTGCGTCGTAAATGGATTAGGATAATTGTAGACATTTGCAAGCGTTAATTCACTATCTTTTACTACCCGAAACTCAATACGATAACGACTGCTGTTGTTGTGAACATCCCACACTTTTATATTAATAAAATGCACTCCTTCCTCAAGAGATGGCAGCTGGAATCTTACATTGCCACGTTGGAAACTTCCTTCCTCTGCTGTATAAAAATCATTAAGTACGAAAAACTGATTGGGGTCATCATCAATCATGGCTGAAATATCGTGTCCCACACCCGCCCCGGCACTGTTAATACCACTCGAGTCGAATAATTGTAACAGTAATAAGGGTGCCTGGTTAACGATACCACCGTTTACAAAATTCTGATCATTTAGAAAAGCTCTGATCAAAGGGCCGGTATTATCTTGAAGAGGATTGGCATTCACCCCGCCTACAATAATATCGGGATTATTATCTACTGCACTCTTTTTACCATCATGAGCCAAATAACTGAGCAAGCCATTCCCATAAGTGTAATTAATATCTTTTGGCACGATAAATGTAAACCCAAAGTCTCCATTAACGACCTTCGTCTTACCCTTGAATAATATATTATTTTGAATCGTGACATCCGTTGGCCGGCTTTTACCAGGATCATTACCTAAGGTTCGTATGGTTTGTTTCTTATCATAAATTACCGGGTACATATCACCATTGAAATTGGATAATTTATTTCCTAGCCTGTCAATAATTTCACCTCTTATTTCATATTTCTCCAGGGCACGTAGTGTATCTCCTGAAAAAGGACGACCATTTACAGACAAGGTGCGTACTTTATACTCGGGGAACCCGATACGCATTGCCGGATCCCCTAAAAGTGTAAACTTTTTATTATTGATATAATCGCCAAAACTGCTATAGGTTAGCGTTTTCGTTTGTCTGATTGCTTCACCAAGTGTTGGATACAGCCCGTTTGCATCAGGCTCCAAAGCTTTTTGAAAAAAATTATTATTGATGATGCGATTACTAAATGCAAATACCACTCTTGTCGTTGTCATTAGTGCTATGGCACCGGTCTTTTCTCTTAACAAAAGATCTTCTCCTATCGAGTTGATTTGAGGATTATCGTAGGGGGCAAAATCACAGGTTGCAGTCACAAACAATGGTAACTTATCCTCATTATCCCAGGTTTTGATCATATCATTATCAAGAATCACCTCTTCTGCCAATCGCCTGAAACCTCCATGTCCGCTATAATTCCAAATCAGCGTACCGGATAAAATTTTATTATTAACGGCAAGATTGGCATCAGGATAACGACTGCCGCCGCTGCCGCTTTGCTGACGATAAGCATCCAGATATATTTTATTGGGTAATTTTCCCGTCTTTGTTGTAATTACGTTTGCATGAAACTCGGCATCATCCAAATGCAGATTGTTATCCTCATCATCTGCAATCAGTGTAATTTCATTTCTCCAGAAACCAAAAGAAGCGGGTTGATGATAACGAATAATCTTATCAACAACAGAACGCGCCTGATCTTGTGTTCTTGCAGGAATTCTGCCGATGCCAATATCTATATCTTTTAATTGGTTCTCGGCAATATTTTCATTCACATCAAGAGCGCCATAGAAATCATCCGACACATAGGTTGACAATGGATCGAATGAACTGATACTTTCATAGCCGGGAACAAAATTGGTATTCCCCTGCTGTATATCCAGATAATCAAAGGAAGCATCTCCAAAAAGCAACAAATATCGGGGTGTGGGCGCGTTAGCGATACGTGCTTTATTATAAAGATATCTTACAAAATTCCTGATCGCAACTGGATCCTGCTTTCCGGAAGAAAATTCGTGATAGATCTCCTGGGGAGTTACTACTACTGTATTGAGATTGCTGTTTTCTCTATGCCATTGCGCTAGCCGTTGCGCCTGAACAGAAAAAGAAGGATGAGTTACAATTATATAATCTATTCCATTCAGCCCCCTCAAATACTGGTTGGTAATTGACACCACATTCCCCACTTGTAAAAAGTTTTGAGGACGAAATGCGATATAAGAACGGGATCCTTTAACAGAATCCGAAAACAATATATCTCCCCCATTGAACCGAGTGATCATTCTTTGTGGCCGGAGCGGATCCGTTATATTCCATACTTCAACATTGGCATCAGCGTTCTGTATGCGAAAATCTGCAATCATTCCCACAGGTGTATTATCCGATGTATAAAATTGTAATTGATTAAGCCCTCCTAAATCAAGCCTTCTTTTTACAAAGAGTTCAAACCAGTTCAACCACCCCGTTCCCCCTACACTTGAAGTATTGAAATTGTATTGAAGGGTAATATTGGAAGCATTCATCGAAAATGAAGATTCCCTTTCACTTACATTGGCAACGACGGCATATTGGTCGTTAACAACTGGATTCACAAAATGAGAAAGAACCGATTGCCCGGCGGCAAAAACGGTAAAGCCAGACGACGCACCTATGGCTCTGGCCGACACCGATGAACGTAAGCGTGCCGGGGTCCCGGCAATCGCATTCGGGAATGAAGCCGCAAATTGATAACTACTTTTTTTTCCGGGAGACAATCCGAATTCCTCTCCTAGCCATTCTCTCCCGCTTTTTAACAAATTCACCAGATCATTTTCATAAAAATATCGATCCTCAAACTGATCAATATTCAGCATAGGTGCTCCCTGCACCATTAAAGAAGTCACCCGTTTGCCGACTCCACCAATTGTAAAATAATAATATGATGCTCTGGAATACAAATTCCTTTTATGGCGAAATGAATTATCGGATGCGTTATAGTCCCACTGATCTGGCCCCTCACCCCAGAAAAGAAAATAATCGCCCTCATTAAAAATTCCATCTCCGCCATCAACTATCTGTATATGATTTTCGGTAAGACCATCCATTACAGACACACTATTTGATTCGGGAAGCATGCCACCTCCGTTACCAAATAAGCGTAAAGTGTTTGAATTCAATCCGTTTAAAGCAACACCCCAAGACTTTAATTGATTACCATCAACCTTGTAAACGCCTGCACGCTCCACTTTGATCTGATACCATGCACCGGACTCAAGTTGCGCCTGAGCTGAAAAAAAATAAAAGAATCCTACTATAACTAAAAAATACCTCATTGCTGGCATTAAAAATACTTTAAATTCGCACCGTGTAGAAATAAATGGGCTGTAATCTTTAATTATAAGGTCAAAATTCTATATTTGTTTACTTATTTACAACACAATAATTAAAACCCTGAAGCGTTTAACAAAAAGTTGAAAAACCTTTTCTTTATGAAAATTAATTTTCTGTTTATTCTTGGCCTGACATTATTTATGGCATCCTGTGGCAAAAAAGCTGAAAAGTCTTCCAACACCGGCTGGAACTACAATGATCCCACAGGAACTGGTTTTCGCGTATCCCAGGAAAAAGAACAAAAAACCGGACCTGGTCTGATTTTTGTTCAGGGGGGTACCTTTATGATGGGCGCCCGTGAAGAAGATGTAATGCGCGATTGGAATAATATCCCCAAAAGGATAACCGTTCCTTCTTTTTATATGGATGAAACTGAAGTTGCCAATGTGCACTATCGCGAATATCTTTTTTGGATGAATCGCGTATTTCAGGATACCGCTATTACCAACAAAGCATTGCCCGACACCTTGTGTTGGAGAAGCGAGTTGGCATACAATGAGCCTTACGTAGAATATTATTTCCGCCATCCTTCTTATAATTTATATCCTGTTGTAGGTGTTTCTTGGAAGCAAGCCTTCGACTATTGCTTATGGAGAACGGATCGTGTAAATGAAAACATACTCTTTGAACAAGGGATCACCAACAAAAAATCTGAGGTCCAAAAGCAAATGCAAGGAGGCGGTCAAGAAAACTTTAATACAAAAGCATATCTTCTCGGTGAATATCAAGCAACGCCCGGAAAAGAAATTAAAAAATTCCGTGATCCTGTAACAAAACAAGTGCCTACAAACATTAATATGGAAGAAGGTATTTTGCTTCCTGACTATCGTTTGCCTACAGAAGCAGAATGGGAATATGCTGCTTACGGAATGATTGAACAAAACCCTAATCCTAGAACTTCTGAAAATAGAAGAGGGGAAGAATTACAGGCCAACTCCCAGGTTTACCCATGGGCCCAGAATGTAAATGGTCTTAGAGATGCTCGTCAAGGTAATTGGCAAGGTGGATTTTTGGCTAACTTCAAAAGAGGATCAGGTGACAACATGGGTATTTCAGGAGGTTTAAATGACCGTGCTGCCATCCCAGGTCCTATTAAATCATTCTATCCTAATGGTTTTGGATTATACAACATGGCAGGCAATGTGAGTGAGTGGGTTTCTGATATTTATCGTCCTTTGACCCCCACAGATGGAGATGACTTCAATTATTATCGTGGTAATAATTTCCAAAGAATCGATGTTAGTTCTGGCAAGCCCGAAAGAGATTCAATGGGTCGTATCAAATATAGAGACGAAACCGATGCTGAGCTAAAAAACCGCAGAAACTACCAAAAAGGATATGCGATCAATTATTTAGATGGCGATTCTTTAAGTATGGTTCAGTATGGTTATGGTCAGACAACATTGGTTAATGATAAAACGCATGTTTATAAAGGCGGCAGCTGGAATGATCGCGC
>CAZZJD010000155.1:0-4929 GCA_964654305.1 uncultured Chitinophagaceae bacterium | reverse complement strand
ATAAATTCCAATGATGGAAATTTTGTTCCAGATGGATTAGCTGATCTTAAACTTGAATCTCAAAAAGTACTTACAATCCCACTTAAAAGCGCTCCTGACGGTCAACCATTCTCTTTAGAGATAGGATCTGACCAACCAATTCTTGCTAGTATATTTTCAAATTTTACCTTTGGTAGAAGTAGTGAAATTACTTGGAGCACTTCTTCTAATCCACTCTCATCATGGAGTGCTAATTTAACTGGCTCCAAACCAATTCTTTCATTTACTGGCAAAAAAATTGATGTATTAATAAAGGCAAGTGGAGTAAATGGTAAAAAAATTGAAAAAAGTATCAAAAAGAATGATTTTGCATCTTGGCAATCCCCAGTCGGGCTAAATAAAGTTGAGGTAATTGCAAAATCACAAGGAGTAAGTGGGGGAGTGATACTTTTGCCGCTCACTGGAAAAATTGGTATTAGTTCGATCCCGATGAATAATGGTTCAAATTTAGAAACTGCATCAGAGCCAATATCAGATGCATCGGTAGTTACACGGCGTTAAATCCCAGCTTTTTCAAGCCACTCCGTATAACCTCTCCATATGAAAAACTCTTCAGTCAGAAGGTGTTCTCGAGCGAGCTGTACCAATACAGCTATTAAGACACTAACTTATATTTACTCTGACTCAACTGCAGTCCTTGGGCCATTATCAACTTATGCAGAACCGCATAATTATGATCTTTGCTCTATACATAGCGAGCGATTAAAAGTCCCAGTAGGCTGGAGTGTAATAAAAGAAGAGATCATCAACCATAACACTGGACCTAGTGAAGAGGATCTAATGGCAATAGCAGATGCAGTTAGAGAGGTTGCAAATACTCAGGTAAACACAAAGTCATTGCAACCTGAGTTAGGCAGGCGAGGTCACCTGCGAGTTCTACCTTCAAATTAAACTTATTTAAAACTTAAACCAATATTTATGCTCGATAAAATTATCAAGGCTTACGACATCAGGGGTTTGGTAAAAAATGAAATTACACCAGAGTTTTCCTTTTCATTAGGGGTAGCTTTTGCAAAATTTTTAGAGGTTGAAAGAGAGCCTGCGACAATTTTAGTAGGCGAAGATATGAGAGATAGCTCCCCTGTTTTAGCTAAAGCTTTTTGTGATGGCGCAACAAGTCTAGGAATTGATGTTTTGAGAATCGGCCTTTGCTCAACAGATATGCTTTATTTTGCCTCTGGTAAATTAAATTTACCAGGAATTATGTTCACTGCAAGCCATAACCCCGCAAAATATAATGGAATGAAACTTTGTAAAAGTGGCGCAAGACCTATTGGAAAAGAGTCAGGTCTGCAATTAATTAGAGAATTTATTGAAAGGGGTGTTCCCATCACCTCTCGTCCGATTGGAAAAGTATCTAAAAAAAATTTACTGTCCGATTATGTTGAATACCTTTTGAAACAATTTCCAAAAAATACTTTTACCAAACGAAAACTTAAGGTGGTAATTGACGCTGGTAATGGCATGGCAGGTTTTACAGCGCCAGCAGTCATGCAAAAACTAAACATAAAATTAATTCCAATGTATTTTGAATTAGATGGTAATTTTCCAAATCATGAAGCAAATCCAATTGAATCTAAAAATCTAAAGGATCTACAAAAACGAGTTAAAAAAGAGGGTGCAGATATTGGTTTAGCTTTTGATGGTGATGCAGATCGATGCTTTCTCATTGATGAAAATGGGAATATAGTGAATCCATCGGGTTTGACTGCACTTATTGCGACCAGGGAGCTAAAAAAGAATCCAAAATCTACGATTATTTACAACTTAATCTCATCAAAATCAGTTCCTGAGGTAATCCTTGAGAACAAAGGTAAGGCTGTACGAAGTCGGGTAGGCCACTCCTACATTAAAACTCTTATGGCAGAAACTGATGCAGTTTTTGCAGGTGAGCACTCCGGACATTTTTATTTTAAAAATTTCTGGCGGGCTGACTCTGGCATGCTAGCCGCACTGTATGTATTAGCAGAGTTAATGAATAGTGAGAAAAAGTTATCTGAGTTACTTCGAGAGTTTGATCGGTACCACTCAAGCGGTGAAATAAATACTAAAGTCAAAGATACTAAGAAATCTCTCTTAGCAATTAAGAAAAAATATAGCAAGAAATACGATATCGATGAGTTAGATGGATTAACTGTGACTGCTAACGATTGGTGGTTCAACCTAAGGCCATCCAATACTGAGCCATTACTGCGGTTAAATGTGGAGGCAAATACTCAAAAGCAGATGAAAACAATTATGGATGAAGTACTGGCTTTAGTTAAGAGGTGATAAAACTGTCTAAGTCAGGGTATCTTTATCCTCTGATTTTTGACTATATGAACTTGAATCAATAGGAGTGAAATGAGCACTGTAACTGGAGTTAAAAGTGATATCGCAAATCCATCATTAGCAGCAGAGGGTAAAAAGCGTATTGAATGGGCAGAGCGAAACATGCCAGTCTTGTCTCAAATTAAGAGTAGGTTTGCAAAGGAAAAACCATTTAATGGAGTAAGAATTTCTGCATGTATGCATGTTACAACTGAAACTGCCAATCTCATGTTGGCGCTTAAAGCCGGTGGTGCTGAAATTGCATTGTGCGCATCTAATCCATTATCAACTCAAGATGAGACTGCAGCTGCATTGGTTCATGAGTATGGGATTTCAGTTTATGCAAAAAATGCTGTTGATCGTGATGGATTTTATAAACATATTAATTCAGCACTTGATATCAAACCTCAAATAGTTTTTGATGACGGTTGTGATTTGGTTAATGTAATTCATACCTCTAGAACAGAATTGATTGATGGAGTTTTGGCAGGTTGTGAGGAAACTACAACTGGCGTTATTAGATTAAGTCAGATGGCCAAGGATGGCGCTTTGAAGTTTCCAATGATTGCAGTAAATGACACCGATACCAAGCATATGTTTGATAATAGATATGGAACTGGCCAATCAACTTTTGATGCAATTTTCAGATCAACAAATACACTCGTGGCTGGAAAAATTGTCGTTGTTGCAGGTTTTGGATACTGCGGAAAAGGTGTGGCAGAGCGAGCCAAGGGTTTGGGAGCTGAAGTAATCGTCACAGAAATTGATCCAACCAAGGCTCTAGATGCATTGATGCAAGGTTTCAGAGTTATGCCAATGACCAAAGCAGCTGCAATTGGTGATGTGTTTATTACAGTTACTGGAAATCGTGACGTTCTTCGAGATGAACATTTTAAACAGATGAAGGATGGAGCCATACTGGCAAACTCTGGCCATTTTGATATAGAAATTGATGTCGCTTGGTTAGAGAAAAATGCAAAGACAAAAAATTCAAAGATGCGCCACCAGACCGATGAGTATGTTTTAGCAGATAATCGAAGGATCTTGTTGATCGCCGAGGGAAGATTGGCAAATTTGGGAGCTGCAGAAGGCCACCCTGCATCAGTTATGGATCTTTCTTTTTCTGATCAAGCGCTTACAGCTGAGTGGCTATTAAAGAGCGGTAAAGATCTGCCAGCAGGACTTCATGATGTTCCTTCGACAATTGATAAGGAAGTTGCTCGATTAAAACTTGAAAGTATGGGCGCAACCCTTGATGTTCTAACTCCAGCTCAAGAGCTTTACTTGAACTCTTGGGAACACGGTTCTTAAATGCCATTAGTCATGGTTGTTGATGACGACCAAGACCTAGCAGAAATGCTTAGTATCGTTTTGACTGGTGCTGGCATGGAGGTTGACTTAGTAAATCGTGGTGACCAGGTGATGGATATCTTCAATCAGCATACCCCAGACCTAGTTTTACTCGATGTGATGCTACCTGGAATAGATGGTGTTGAAGTTTGTAAAATTATTCGACAAAAATCAATGGTCCCAATAGTTATGTTGACCGCAAAAGGTGATACCCAAGATGTTGTATTAGGACTTGAGGCTGGTGCAGATGATTACATGGTCAAACCATTTAAACCCCAAGAATTAGTTGCAAGAATTAATACTCGACTTCGCAGAAGTAATCGAATTGGCGCTCTATCAATCGGTGATTTAACAATTGATCAAATGGAACACAAAGTAATTTGTAACGGTAGAGAGGTTCCACTAACAAGATTAGAGTTTGATCTATTGGTTGCATTAGCAAAAGAACCAGGGAGAGTCTTCACCCGAGAGGCTTTACTAAGTGAGGTATGGGGTTATCAACATGCAGCCGATACTCGATTAGTAAATGTTCATGTTCAAAGATTGAGATCTAAAATTGAAGCTGATCCTGATAGACCGAATTATGTTCTAACGGTAAGAGGAGTTGGTTATAAAGCTGGAGTAGGAAAAAACTAAAATGCTGAAGTTTTTGACTAAGATAAAACAATCTCTTAGTCTAAAAGTTCTTATTACGAACATTCTTTTTGCATTTTTAATTGTAACTGTGGTTGGCGTACTAGTGCATAATCAAATTTCAGCAACTTTTATCAATGAAAAAGTAGCTATTTCGAAAGTTGAAACTAGAAATGCTTTAACCCTGGCACAAGGTCATTTTAATATCGCTAGGTTTCAAGATGATTCAGGCTTAAACAAGGTTGTGCAGGATTTCATTACATCCAGTCGAGAAGATGGTTCACTTTCCGGGAGAGAAACTGTTATTTTGCCAATTTCAGAGTCAAAGAAAAGTAAAATTTATCAAACAGTACCAACTTTATTGGTCTTAGATTCAATTCCAGAAGATTTTAGAGAAAAGGTTAGAGAAAATAAAGAGGTTTTAGATAAGAGAATTACAATTAGGTACTCTGATGGCAAAGAATTTCCAGGGTTTCTAATTGGTGGAAAGTTAAATATCCCTAGATCTGGTGAGTATGAAATTTATTATCTTTTCAAGTTGACGGCTCAATTTCAAAGTATTAGTTATATAACTTGGATCTTAATTTTTACAGGTTT
>CAZZJD010000154.1:0-4955 GCA_964654305.1 uncultured Chitinophagaceae bacterium | reverse complement strand
CAAAGGAGTTACTGTATTCCAGTGCATATTATTCTATTTTTCATTCAATACTTGCGTAATTTTTTCCTTTCCATAGAACCGTGTAATTTCCTTTTTTTCCTGCTGATTTCCTCTCTCAAAAACCCGACGAATGACGGCTTTATATTGACGGTTCCAATCTATAGATTTCATGTCGGTATCCCAAAATATCACTTTCCTTAATCGCCGGAGATCAGGAGTGCCTGTTTCTTGTTTTTTCTTTATCTGGTCAATATCATAATAAACCTGAAGAATCATGAGGGTTCCTTCTTCAAGCCCCAATGCATTTTCCAGCTTCAGCGCAAGTAAAGGATTCATATTTCTCTTTCCTTTTGTAATTGAAGTGAGTGTTTGAGGATATTCATTGACAGATAAGGCTAATTGCCCCTTTTTCAAATGCTGCTCCCGAATCTTTCGCTCCAGGTATATACCGGGATGAATCCCTTTAACAATATTTATCTCTTCTCTCATATTATAATGATTTAATCCAGTATTCCCGAAAGATGACAACTGATTATTAAATTCAAATACATATAATTAAAGGTAAAAATAAACAAAATTGTTTACATTTATTTGTTAACTTTATTTTTCAAACTTTTTGAATCATAATGCTAACAGATCGAGAAACATACCAAATCCCTTGCCATCCGATAAGATAATTATCCTTTGCTACGCTGTTACTTTACAAAATAAAAATGGTTGCAGATATTATATCAGCAACCATTTTCCCTTAAACTACTTTTTATATTATCAATCCATCTTCTGTCTGCCTATATACATTCTCTTCACTCCATAACCCACTCCTGCTGCAAGCAATAAACCCAATCCTCCATTTACTGGAACCGCCCCGGCGGGATCACCGGGAATAAGCGGTGGATCCTCCAGCGGGGTACGATTCGATGTACTACCCGATGTATTGGCACGTCTGCCCGAAGGCGTTGACGTACCCTGTGAAGGCGCAGGTGCTGACTGTTGTACAACAGCATTCTCATTATTCCCGCCCCTCGAACTGATTGCCTCCACAGCCAGGTAAATACCCGATAGGGATAATGGCAGCAAAATCAGCAACTGCTGAAGAATATATTTCTTATTGACTACCGTCTTAATTGGCATACACGATCTATTTCAATTAATAAACAGATACTTTAACCTTTTCACGCTTCCCGTCTGCATCCATACACTCCGCAATATATGTACCCGCAGATAATCCCGATGGTAATGACAAGCTCTGAACGCTTGATCCGCCATTGATATTCACCATCTGCTGCAGCACCTGCATGCCCAGCATGTTATACATGGCAATGGTATATTTACCCGCAGTTGCATTACGGAACTCAAACTGAAGAGCACCACCCGCCACAACCGGATTGGGATATACCGCAAATTTGTTTGTACCGTTAAGATCATTCACTGATGTTACTGCACTTGAACGAAGCACGATACGGAAACGATTCCCGCTGCTCGCCATATTCGATGTTACATCAAACGATACATTTGTTGCTTCAGTAAGCGGAAGAACACTCTCTGTTCCTAAAAATGCATCCTGAAGTACAGCCGTTACTCCCGGTTGTGCACCAAAATATTCGGGATTGATCGCTAGCTGATACTTTGCTTCTGACATACCCCACATACGCAGATACATCGTATCCGTTAATGTAACCGTAGGACGACGCTCTAATGTAAGATTCGAACCATTACGAAGTAGTGACAGATTATCTGAAAAATTAGACAGCTTCACCGCATCACGATCGTCCACGCCGGCATTGGCATCCGGTATAAACAACGCAACTGCCGCATCTCTTGGTTCTGCGGTATTATTCATGATCTGATTCAGATTGATACTAATGCGCGGGTCCGCAGCTGACAAACGGAAGCCTGTATTAGAGACATTTGTGCTTTTAGATGATTCCGTAAATCTTACCAGTCCCGAACCTATAAACCGAACAAAGATTGCCTGACCGCTCGGGATGATGCCGCTTCCACCAAAATCACCGCGGCCACCACCTACCCATCCAAAGCCCTTCTCAAACAACTTATAAGCGCCATTACTATTCTTCGGACCCGGATCCCATGCCCAGTAACGGTCTTCGATACCCGTACTGTTAGCGGATACTGTTTCAAATAGTACCGATGAAGCATACGGATTACCAATGAGTGCCAGGCGTTTCTTATCAGAAGGACCCGATAAAGAAAAGTCGATCGTTCCTTGACGAAGGGTGCCGGTAGCACGAAGTGTTGTCGATGCGGCATCTTTACCAATATAATTACCTAATGTATTATACGGACCGCTCACAAACAATAGAAATGAGTTATTCTGCGCACTCGTAAACAAAGGTTCTGATTGGGTATTGGTGACTTCTGACCACGTGTTGTTTGCTGCATCATATCGTAGCAACGATGCGGCTCCTCCTCCGGTTGCAAGACCAGGGCCTCCGGTCTTATTCCATATAATGGCTCCTCCTCCATTCACCACGCCGTTGTTTTGCCAGTTATAAAACACGGAGTTATTGCTGCTGCCTGTTAATGGTGCAGTTAGTGAACGCCATGCGCGTTTGGCAGGAATAAATCGTTCCACCGTAACATTGGTAGCACCGCTTAGTGTACCGGTTATCTGTCCAATAGCACCGCTACCGGTTGTATCAGAACTAATGGTGACTGGTCGATCTCCAAAATTGGTCGTACCGCTGATTGTTAATATCTGGCGAGGAGCAATGATCAAACCACCTGTGCCGCTAATATTAATACCACCTGTAGTGGTGAAGTTTGTGTTTAATGTAGGAGTACCATTATTGATAATAACATTTTGAGCACTACTAGGCTCATTACCGCATGACCATTTGGTCGGATCTGTCCAGTTGCCCGTACCTCCCAACCAGGTGTTCTCTAATGTAACAGTAGCCGAAGTAGAAACAGGACTACTCACACAACCTGTACCACTTACCCGACTACGGATATAAATAGTGGATATAGTACCGGGCGCAACATTGTTCACATTGATCGTTGCCGGACTGGATACTGTCGTACTGCCAGTAAATGATTCATTGGTTGCCCACTCAATCTGATCGCCGGGATTGCCGGCCGTTACATTGGAAAAAGTAAAGTTCTGACTTGTTACACCACAGCTACCCTGGGCTGCAGGGGCTGAAGGAGCGACTGGATTATCATTAACAGTTGCCGTTACAGTGGTTGCAGAACTAGCACAACTTGATGCATTGGTTTCTGTGACATAATAATTAGTAGAAGAACCGATTGATGGCGTGGTAAAGGATGCGCCTGTAGTAACCTGCGTTGTTAAACCTACATTACTGTACCATTTATAGGTACCACCTGCACCTGTTACACTCAAAGTGACAGTACCCGTACCACAACGGGAATTATTGACTGCTGAGGGAGCAATTGGTATTTCATTAACTGTTGCCGTTACAGCTGTTCTTGTAGCCGATACACAACTCGTGGAGCTATTCCTTGCCTGCGCATAATAAATGGTTGTTGAGGAAATACTTGGCGTTGTATAACTTGTGCTGGATGTTCTAATAGCAGCTCCATCAGTTATGTCTACATACCAGTCTATTGTCTGGCCTCCAGCAGCAGTGGCAGATATACTGACAGTACCCGTGCCACAACGGGAATTATTGCCTGCTGATGGGGCAGATGGAATTGAATTTATCGTTGCCGTCACTGCTCTTCTTGTAGCCGATACACAACCCGTAGTGGTATTCCTTGCCTCCGCATAATAGATGGTTGTTGAGGAAATACTTGGTGTGGTAAAACTTGTGCTGGATGAGGAACTAGCAGTTCCGCCTGATGAAGCGACATACCAGTCTATTGTTTCACCCGCAGCAGGAGTTGCAGAAATACTTACAGTGCCCGAACCACAACGAGAATTATTTCCTGCTGTTGGCAAAGTTGGATTTGTATTCACTGTTGCGGTTACAGTAATTGTCGAACTGACACAGCCGGAAGCATCGGTCTCCGTGACATAGTAACTGGTCGAAGAACTGATGGATGGTGTAGTGAAAGAAGCGCCTGTTCCAACCTGAGTGGTTAAGCCTGCATTACTGTACCATTTATATGTACCACCTGCCCCAGTTACACTCAAGGTGACTGTTCCGGTACTGCAACGGGAATTGTTTACCGCCGAGGGGGATGTCAGTGCAAAAGATGTGCAGGGAGAAATCAGCGGGGTTGAATTCACCGTTGCCGAAACGTCGCCCCGGCCACTACCACCGGAGTATTGTGCATAAACGAACCCAATTTGCCACAACAAAAGGGCAGTAAATATGATGATAAATTTTTTCATGTGTGGATAGTTATAATTTTAGTGATCAAATATTATTCGCTAGATATTCATCCCTGTTTTTACTGATTTTTCATTTTAATTCTAACGGCAGCAGGTTATGGTACACTACGAACTCCACGACCACCAGATTCGTAGCCACGAGATGTATGCCCGTAACTCGCATATTCACGGTCAGATGTACGAAGAAGTCGAGTTGGATTGCCCCAATGGCCAGCGCGCTGACCCGCGCCAGTGGCACCTGTTACCTCGCCGCTATTCAGGCCGGGCCAGGATGTTTGATCTGCATTTCCGTTGATGGATAGCACTCCGTTGCCATTCACCCCAGTAAATGACCTGGCTGTGGTATTACCCACCGTAACCGCGCGCTCAGTCAAATTGCCGCTCAGCTCCATCATACCGTAATATCCAGCGCCTGCCGCCCCACGGCTGCTTCCGCTCTTGGCAAATACACCCACCCGCAGGGGGCCGTTGTTCGAATTATCAGCGGTACTGCCAAGAGCCGCATAATTTGCAAATGCCTTAGTGCTAGTTTCGTTGATGGTACCCGCATTGTTGAGTGAGGTCGAAATCGCCTCCCCATTTGCGGCGGCCACGGAGCCCCAGGCGGCGAGCGGACAACCATTCGCGGACGATCACG
>CAZZJD010000153.1:0-4958 GCA_964654305.1 uncultured Chitinophagaceae bacterium | reverse complement strand
AACTCAACTACCCAGAAGTATCTGACTATATCGACTATGGAACACCCATACGGAACGAACATCCTCTACAAGAAAAGATCGAATCTCAAATAACTTTACACGATGAAATAGCAAAAAAAATTCACCATTTTCGTTTTCAAAGTGGCGCTTTGCTCTTATCTCCAAGCCAAGGAGAAGTTGTTTTCGAAGATGGAATCCCCAAAAAAATCAAAGAAAAAAAACCTTCGACAGGTCAAAGGATTATCGAAAATTTAATGATCGCCTGCAATGTCTGCGTGACCAAATTTTTTATGAATGCACAACTTCCGATCCTTCGACGTATTGTTAAAACGCCTAAAAGATGGAATCGAATCGTTGAAATCGCTGCCAAGCTTGACTGGAAATTACCCAAAAAGCCTTACGCAAAAAGTCTTCAAGAATTTTTAGTTCATATGAAAAAAAAGGATCCCGATCGGTTTCCTGATTTATCGCTTACGATTATCAAATTGATAGGTCGCGGGGAATATATTTTAGCGATGCCTGGAGAAAAATCGATCGGTCATTTTGACTTAGCACTCATCGATTATGCTCACACAACAGCTCCGAATCGAAGATATCCTGATTTAATGATGCAAAGAATATTAAAAAATGAACTTTTTAATCAGCAAGTCCGATTTGAACGTTCTATTTTACAAAATATTGCCAGCAACTGTTCCTTTAAAGAAGATGCTGCATCAAAAGTAGAAAGACAACTATTCAAATCATTTGCAGCCTACTTACTTTCTGAGAAACTTCACGAAGTGTTTAAAGCGATTGTCACGGGAGTGACTGATAAAGGAACGTGGATACGATTAGTCGATATTCCTGTTGAGGGAAAATTGATCGAGGGATATGAAAATATCGATGTGGGCGATTCCATAGAAGCTGAATTAGTCCATCTAGATATTCCTAAAGGTTTTATAGATTTTTGTAAAAAATAGGAGAATTATGAAAAGGAAACATTTAAAACTTGGTACTTTAGCTTTATTTATTATTTTGTGTTTATCAGTGGGTGGAGCCGGAAGCTTTTTGATGGGTGATCATGTCAAAACATGGTACCACACACTCAAAATGCCCGCATTGACACCACCAGATTATATTTTTGGACCGGTGTGGACGACCCTTTATGTGTTGATGGGAATTTCTATCTGGCAAATTTTTAAATGCTCGACAAAAAACGTAAAAAAGAAAAAAGCTTACATTTTGTTCTCTATTCAACTATTTTTAAATCTGATCTGGTCAGGTCTTTTTTTTGGACTTCAAAACCCACAACTTGCCTTGTTGGACAATCTGATTTTATGGATTGCCATAGTATTAACAATCATCGAATTTCATAAACATGATGAATTAGCAAGTTATCTATTGATCCCCTATTTAGTCTGGATTTCATTTGCCCTTTATCTGAATTCTGCTTTTGTAGTAATCAATTAATAAAAGGGATCCAAGATCCCTTTTTCAAATATTCATATCTTAGAATTGAGTTCATTTGTTAAAACGTTGAACCTCCAAATTTTTAACAAGGATCCTCATGCGTACAATTTATTCATTAGTGGCTACCATCAGTTATACTTTTACTTTTTTATTCGCTGAAATCCAAGAGGTCCACCATTTCAAAGAACTTAAAAATTACGTCGACTCTGATTCATTTCTTTTGATTGACATTGATGACACTCTTTTGATCCCTGATCAAATGTTAGGTTGTGATGAGTGGTTCATGGAAAGAATGAAAGAACTCCAAAATAACGGTTTCTCTTTTGAAGAAGCCTTAGAAAAAGTTTTATTCGAATGGGAAGGAATCAGAAGTTTAACTTCGATGCAACTGGTTGAAGAGGATTGCAAACAAATGATTGAAGAACTTCAAGAAAAAAAAATTCCTAGTATCTGCTTTACTACACAACGTTTTGCATTAGCTCCAAGAACGATCTACCAATTAAATCAACATGGAATTGAGATGAAAAGGAGTTCACCGATTTTAGAAAATCAATTTTTTATGACGCAAAATTTAGGGATTTTATTTTTTGATGGAGTGTTATTTACAAATGGGACTCATAAGGGAAAAACTCTTTTGAATTTTTGTGAAAGAAATCAACTTTATCCCAAGAAAATTGTGTTTATCAATGACAAACTCTCTCACTTGAAAGAAGTCGAACTCTCTTGCTACGAAAATGGAATCGAATTCATCGGTCTTCGTTATGCCTATTCAGATAAAAAGAAATCTTCATTTGATTATACAATCGCAAAATTTCAGAGTAATTCAATTAATTTAGAAAAAATTATAAGCGACGAAGAGGCGAAAACAAAAAAATAATAATTAAATTTTTAAGACATCTTGTCTAAAATTTAGATGTGAGTTATTTAAAAAACATATGCCCCTTAATTCGGAGGAAATATGGCAATTAAACCAACTCGTAAAAAAGCAACTAAAAGAACTTCTGCAAAGAAGAAAGTTGCTAAAAAAACTGGCGCAAAAAGAAAAGTCGCTAAAAAAGTCGCTAAAAAAACAACAAAAAGAAAAGTTGTAAGAAAAGCGGCTAAGAAAAAAGCCCCAGCTAAAAAGAAAGCTGCTGCTAAGAAAAAAGCCCCAGCTAAAAGAAAGGCTTCACGTAAAAAAGCTAAAACAGCTGCTCCATCTTCTGAAGAAATCAAACATTCAGGAACAGGCGGAAGCGTATAATTATAGCTTCATGATCTTTGGGATCAATCCTCGGATGACGACCAAAGATCTTTTCTTATTTTTCAAAACTAACCTTTTATTCACTAATTGATTCCATTTCCGAGTCCCTACCTCCTCTAATAACAATTCCAGAGGAAGAATCACTTGTTTAAAAATTTTATTTACTGTTCTTTTATTGATCCCTAGATCAATCAATTGGCTATAAAGTTTAGATAGCTCATCGATTCTTAGGATTAATTGTTTGGTCGACAAAATCAGGGCTTTTAAAAAAAATTCGATCCATTGATTCCACTCTTCATGAGCCGTAATCAAGTACAATTTATGGAAATAATCAAATTTTCTTTTTTTTATATAAGATGAGATAAACAAGACTGGATAGGGAATCATTTTTTTTTCTTTCAAAAAAAATGGGACTAAGGCCCTTGCCACTCTTCCATTTCCATCCATAAAAGGATGGATGATCAAAAATTGGGCAAAACCAATACCAAGCTGAATTAATGGATGACTATTTTGATGATGCAAATAATGAAGAAGGTTTGCCATGAGAGGAGGAACAAGATGGGGTTTTGGAGGTAAAAAATACGCTTTTTCAATCGAACAACCTTCTTTCCCGATCCAATTTTGCTTTTCACGGTAAGCAAACCGTTTTTGACCCAATCCTAGATTTTCTTTTTTAATTTCTTCGTGCAATTTGAAAATAAGGTTTTTAGAAATTTTTTTTTCCTTTAAGCAAGAAAAAAGAGCCTTTTGGTAATGGACTAATTCTTTATAATTTTTGTTCAACAGCGAATCATCTTTTTTCCCACATTCAAGATAGAATCTTTTTTTAGAAAGAAATTGGTGTTCTCTTTTGAGGGAATAGTAGCTTTCTTCTTTAACTAATAAAGATAAAAAAAGCCTCTTTTGAGGAGCTTTTCGGAGCTGACTGTCTAATTGTTTCAAAAGTTCTAAACCTTTTTTTTCTAAAAAAACAAGTCGTTTGTCGACATCAAGATCAAAAGGTAATTTTTTTAAATTATCTGAAACCATAAACACCCGATTGCGTGTTCTTCTTCATAGCATAAAAAAATTATTTGATAATTTTTTTTCTTATCGTTAAAACAACTTCTACAACAAAACAAGGACTATCATGAACTATTTACCTCTACTAGGAAGAATTTTTTTTTCTGCAATTTTTATTTTAGCTTCATTTAGCCATTTTACCCGTGGCGCAATTCAAATGGCCTATCAACAAGAAGTTCCATTAGCCATTATTTTAGTTCCCCTCTCTGGGATAATGGCATTTTTAGGAGGAGTTAGCATTTTGGTTGGGTATAGAGCGAAAATAGGTGCAGGTCTCATCATCTTATTTTTGATTCCAGTTACACTAATGATGCATAAATTTTGGGCTTTTCAAGATCCAATTAGTGCGATGAATGAAAAGGTGCTTTTTATGAAAAATCTTTCAATGCTCGGTGGCGCTATTTTTATAGCTTATTTTGGATCAGGCCCATTTAGCCTTAAACGGTAAAAGTAGCCTTAAGGCTACTTTTATTAGAATGATTTAGAATTTAAAAAAATCATAAGGTTTAGCCTCTTCCCAAATCTCAGTTGCCTTGTCATAAGCGGCGTATCTAGGATTTTCTAAAGTTCCTAAATTATATTTTTTTCTAATTTCCCTTTCTAACTCTGTTAATTCAGATTCGCTACACCCCCTTTTTTTTCGCTCAGGCAACTTAAATTGATTGAGATTCAAAAATATTTTTATTTGATCAATCGTTTCTTGGTCCCATAAATTTTCATATTTGACCGTCATGACATTCGCATCTTCTATCGTTGAATTTCTAGATTCATCTAACCAATTTATCAGCTGATTGTGATACTCTAATCCATCGAATGACAAATAATTATTTTCTAAAGTGAATTCTATATTTTCTCCTAGCGAATTTCTCCATGATAAATCTGTGATTTCAAAATTATTAAAATGAGCAATTCTAAAATTAGGTTGTTTTATTGATCTGTGTAATAGTGAATCTGCTGATTGACTAGGATTAGAAAATATGAACAAAATTTTTCCTGAATACGGGATTTTAGGTGGCAATAAATGAGTCTTGTAAACTTTTCTCGTATTTTGCACCGTATAGAGTATGGCCGCTGTAAGCATATCGCTTCCTGATCTACCAATACTTGCAATCGTAATGCTATCACTATTTTGCGCTGCATCTTCATAAGTATCATGTAAAAATTTAGTCAATCTAGGTTGACCAAAAATAAAAACTGAACATGT
>CAZZJD010000152.1:0-4962 GCA_964654305.1 uncultured Chitinophagaceae bacterium | reverse complement strand
AAGCTGTCGGATTCCATGCATCTTTATTTTAATAAAAAAACCAGGGGCGAAAAGATGTCCGATTTAATTGACAAAGAATCATGAATATACATCTCATACCAGACGAAACACTTGATGAAGAATTGTACACCCGGGTACTCAGCCTTTTACAGGCAGTACCCGGTGTCAATAATTTTTATGCAACCGGACGCGGTCGTTTGATTATTTCCGAGGCTATCAAAAAAGAACAGGAGATTCCGGATAAAGATTTTTTTGAGAAACAACGATTTCATTATCCGACAATGAATATGAATAGTGAAGTCTCGATGGAAAGCAGAAGAACATGGTTATTCCCGCACACCCGAAGTGCAATGCGTTGGCGTGATCTTTTCATTCATGTGGAGGAATTTCGTGTAGAATATGGAGTGCCAGAAAAAGAGTTTGCCATTCTGTTAACACCTACGGCTAACTTAAAGAACTGGTTTGCTTTACTTGATGAGGAAAAACCATTTAACGGATTTATACATACCGATGAGTGGGAGCATTTTATTCCCTGCGACCCTGCCTTCCCGATTGCATTTGAAGTAGTGGCGCTGTCTTTACAGAAATATATTTTTGAAAGCTATAGTCAGATTCGTGAACGCACACATGAACAGTCAATCGGTTGTGTGAGTGATCTGTGTATGAAGAAGAGTGAGATTATTTTGAAAATGCGAACTGCTGATGTATGTGCTGATTGTATGAAACAGCTCGAGCAATCTTTATCTCTTCCCGAGATTCATCATGCACTTGCTGTAATGGAATCGCTTCGTATGAAGATGCTGTTTGCGCAGAATTTCAGACAGAGCAGTCCGCCCAGCAAACTACTCATCCGCAGAAATGGTAAGATATATCTGCCTGATTACGCCAATATGGAAATTAAAATGCCAACCTTAGAGAAAGCACTGTATATGCTATTCCTAAAGTATCCAGAAGGCATTTACATCAGTTCTTTGAACGAACACCGACACGAATTATATGATATATATGCCCGTCTTTCCAATCGCGGACTGATGGAGGATATGCGAAAAAGAATTGATGATATGACGAATGTACTGAGAGATCAAACTAGTGTAAAGATTAGCCGCATCAAAAAAGCATTTACTGATGCACTCGGAAATGCACTGGCAGAACACTACATCATACAAGGCGAGAATGCTGAGCGAAAATCAATTAAGTTAGACAGGAGCCTTGTTGAGAATTTAGTTTATTGAATTTGTATTAGTTTAGATAAAGATATTTATAGTATTTCGTCAGCCATGTGAATTTTCTTTTGATACAATGGGAGAAACAATAAATATTGATATCAATGATGATTATTAAGAAGAATAAATAACATTTAACGAGATAATACTGCAATAATAAATTAAAGCTTTCCGAAAATTCAGTTGAACGTTTAACAATTCAAATAGAAAAATTTCCTTTTTTCAATATTAAATTTGACTTCCATAGCAATAATGAATCTAATGGCAAAAAAGTGACACACTACTATATTGAAAAGTCAGAAATTATATGGCCAATATTTGTTTTAAACTCACAAAAAAATAATCATGAAACTAGTACAATTTAAAAAGCACCTGGATAATATCACACAATTAAACTTTATTCAGCCAAATGGCAACTTTGTTCCCAGACATTTTCACATCACCGAAGCAGGCTTAACAACCAAACACTTTATTGATTGTGGCGGAACGGTACGAACAGAAAAAACAATCAGTTTTCAGATTTGGACAGCCAACGATTATAAACACAGACTTGAACCTCAAAAACTGAAAAACATAATTGCAATGGCTGAACCCCTTTTCAGAAATGAAGATCTAGACATTGAAATAGAATATCAAACAGAAACAATAAGTCGTTTTGCTTTGGATTTTGATGGTAATAATTTTTTGCTGATTACGAAACAGACGAATTGTTTGGCAAAAGACCAATGCGGAATCCCTCCCGAAAAAATAAAAGTAAATTTATCTGACCTTAACACAACTCGAACTTCTTCTTGTACCCCGGGAGGCGGTTGTTGTTAAATTTATTTAGGATGATATTGCCTCAGTTTGTTTACCTTCCCTGCTAAGCATAAGCAAACTTATGAATACTGCATTTCAAAAAATCATTGAATTCCGCAGATCAAACAGAAAGTTTGATCCAAACGTTGATGTGCCCCATGAAATTATTCGTACTAGTCTGGAAAGAGCTATTCTTTCTCCCAATAGCAGTAATATGCAATTATGGGAATTTCACTGGATTCAGTCAGAAGAAGCATTAAAGGCAATGGTGCCCCTCTGTTTGGGTCAGCAAGCTGCAACAACGGCCAAGCAAATCGTGGTGTTTGTCACTCGTAAAGATAAATGGCGAGAGAGAGCCAAGTGGAATCTTGACCGAATCAAAGACACAATCAAAGGTGAGCCAACAAAAGTTCACAAAATGGCCATCAGATATTATGGAACGATCATGCCTTTATTATACAGAAGTGATCTTTTGGGAATTAACACGCTCATCCGCCGATGCATTAGTTTTTTTATAGGATTAAGAAAACCTTTTTACAGAGCGGGTGGCACTTGTTCACAGCGCATTACGGTACATAAATCCTGTGCGCTGGCTGCACAAACTTTTATGCTATCGATTGCTGCAGAAGGATTTCATTCCTGTCCGATGGAAGGCTTTGATGAAAAGCGTGTAAAGCAATTTTTAGGATTACCGAAAGGCGCAGAAATTAATATGATTATTTCGGTTGGTCTCGGAACCGAAGCCGGCATCTGGGGCAATCGTTACAGGGTTCCTTATGATGAGGTTGTGGTGGTAAGATAGTGAGACAGACAAACTGTATTTCATTATTCACTCGCCCACCCCAATGCGGCAATACTTAATGAAGCGGGGTTTGTTTTCAGTATCACTTCCCCGCACGCTTCGAGTGTAGCCCCAGTGGTGATCACATCGTCTACCAGTAAAATATGTTTATTTTCAATGGCCGATGGATCCTTGATCACAAATCCAGATTGAACATTCTGCCATCTGGCAGTCCGGCTTTTGCGCGTTTGGGTTTCCGTAGATTTGAGTCGCGCTACTGCATCTATATGATAAGGGATACCTGAGACACGATGAATACCTTCACATAATAAAGCAGCTTGATTATATCCTCTTTTCTTTTCTCTTGAAAGATGTAGGGGCATGGGTATTAAAAGCTCGACATGCTGCATGCGTGAACAGTGCTGAATATATTCTCCCATCCAGACACCCATTTGAATACAAACGTCACGATGATTTTCATATTTAAAGGCATGAATAATTTGTTGCAACGGAGAATTCTTAGAGAAGAAATAAGCCGCCATTGCTACACTTATTTTTAATCTGCCATAAAATATTTTTTCAACAGCATTGCCGTTTATATGCTGAAAGTTAGTTGCCGGTAATGCAAGAAAGCAGGATAAACAAACAGATTGATCTTTCTGAGGAAGTTGTTCGCCGCAGCCGGCGCAAACATGCGGATAAAAAAGATGCAGCAGATCGCCGGCTGCTTGCTTAAGGTAGGTTAGCATGATGTAAAGTTAGAAAAGATACTGATACAACTCTTCCACTTTACTCATCGTAACGATTTGAATATTGAATTTTTTAAACGGGTTGGCTTTCTTTTCCTTTCCTGATGTATTGTATTTACTGATAATGATCTTTTCAAAACCCATCTTCTCCGCTTCCGCAATTCTTTGCTCTATCCGATTCACAGCCCTGATCTCTCCGCTTAATCCGACTTCACCTGCAAAACATATACTGGATGGAATAACGGAATCTTCATAGCTGGAAAGCAAGGCACTCAAGACCGCCAGATCGATAGAAGGATCTTCCACTTTTAAGCCGCCGGCAATATTTAAGAATACATCTTTCATACCAAACTGAAAACCACCTCTCTTTTCCAATACAGCCAACAACAGTTGTAACCTTCTCAGATCAAATCCGCTCACCGTTCTTTGAGGAGTACCATATACACTTTGCGTAACCAATGCCTGCACTTCTATTAATAAAGGCCGAATCCCTTCCATCGTAGAAGCAATGGCAATCCCACTTAATTGATCTTCTTTTTGTGTGATTAATATTTCACTGGGGTTGCTTACCGGCCTCATACCCGATTCCAGCATTTCATAAATTCCAAGTTCAGAAGTAGAACCAAAGCGATTTTTCATCGTACGCAACATTCGATACGCGTAATGACGGTCCCCTTCAAACTGCAATACGGTATCCACCATATGTTCCAGGATTTTGGGTCCTGCTATATTTCCATCTTTGGTAATATGTCCGATAATCATCACCGGCGTTTGCGTTTCTTTGGCGAAACGCTGAAACTCCGCAGCAGTTTCTCTGATCTGACTGATACTTCCTGCTGCGCTTTCTATTAAAGGAGAATGTAGCGTTTGTATCGAATCAATTATAATGAGTTCAGGTTTTAATTTTTTTATTTCCTGAAATATAATATGCGTATCTGTTTCGGTAAGTAAGTAAAAATCATCATGCATCATACCCAAACGATCAGCGCGCATTTTGATCTGTTGTTCACTTTCTTCTCCGCTTATATATAATATACGATGTCCACTTAACTGTAAACCCATCTGCAGAAAGAGTGTCGACTTTCCAATTCCTGGTTCACCTGCAATCAATGTAATGCTACCCGGTACAATACCACCTCCAAGTACTCGATTAAGTTCTCCATCAGCTGTGATCCATCGAACTGTTTCACTGCTTGATACATTTGAAATCGCAATCGTTTTAATTTCTTTGGAGGAAGTGTCTTTCCATGGCTGCGCAACTGCACTGATCTTTTCTTTAGTAATGATCTCTTCTACAAAAGTATTCCATGCATTACAGCCCGGACATTTCCCCAACCACTTTGGTGATTCATAACCACATTGCTGACAAAAAAAAGCGGACTTCAGTTTCGCCATGATGATAATTTGTTTT
>CAZZJD010000151.1:0-4963 GCA_964654305.1 uncultured Chitinophagaceae bacterium | reverse complement strand
GTTGGCAATTCTGAAGGAATTACATGATAACGGATTAGGAGGTTATTCAGCAGATGAATATTCGATAGACATCTTAGATATCCTTAAAATTAGCACAGTCGATAAAGCGATTCTCGATTTACCCAATTTATACCCATACGAAATCTATATCCAATCAAACGGACAATTAAATCAAAATGATTTTAATTTTAATTATGGGTTTTATGATTTCGCACCCAATGGAACAAGATTATTAGCAAAACGAACCGGAGCAATTATTACGATCGACGAAGCGCAATATTTGCTATCCGAGAAGCAATTTCAAATATGTGAGGCATTAGATAATTTTAATCTTTTACCCGTAAGTGAAAGAAGCTTCCAAAATAATCTTAAAAATTTTGCAGATATTAAGGCGCTTTCAAAAAGCGACGCCGCTAAGTTAGACAGCTATTTATTCAGTCAAGAGGTTCATAGTCCTGAAAAAATAAAAATCGATATTCAATTAAAAGATGGTTTGCTTGAAATCTATCCCTCTTTTGAAATAATCAATGAAACTGGTTTTCTAAATACTTTCGATAGATTTTCGAAAGTTCAAGATGTCTATGCTGTTTCTAATGGAGATGGAACCACTACTAGGGTTGTCGTTTCTGAAAAACAGAAAAGTGAACTAGAAAAAGTAAAAAAGATTAGGAAAGTCGAGAAGAGAGAAACCATTCAAGACATTATTGATAACCCAGAATTATTTTTTGATACTGAAGAAACCGATTTCACAATTTTTTATAGTGATCGAGTTAAAGAAATAGGCATTTATAAGCCTAAATTTTATCCTTTCGTTTGTCCCTATAAATCAGAATGGATTCCTGGATTATCAGTCAAAGATAAAATTCATGGTGAAAAAAGAATATATTTTAATTCTGTAGACAAATTAAATGATTTTATTGCCGAAAAAGAGTTCGCTTCGCAAAGCGGAAAAGAACATATTAATTGGGATGATGTCAAAATTCCCTTACCTGAGGCCGATAATCTGATTAAGATTGCTAAAAAGCAGTTTGAAAATCCCGCAGAGGCAATATCAATTAAGAACGACAAAACTGAACAAGAGGTATTAATAATTAAAGAAAATGCTGAGCTGACTGAATTTATTCAGGATCTAAATTTACCTGAAAAGATTACTCATGTTTTTTCACGAATTGATAATCTGTCATCAGATATAACGCTAAAAACACATCAAGTCGAGGGGATATCCTGGTTACAATCTTTATACAGGCAAAATCTTAGTGGTTGTCTTCTAGCAGATGATATGGGTTTAGGGAAAACTTTGCAATTATTATATTTTATTGAATGGCATGGAAGAATATACGGCGATATCAATAAGCCATACTTAATTGTTGCACCGGTGAGTTTACTAGAAAACTGGGAGAATGAATACCAAAAGTTTTTCTCACCACAAAATCTTGAATTAACTAGGCTCTACGGTTCAACTAAACTTACTCAATCATTTGATCAACGACGAAACCAAGAAGAAGCGAAATCTCTACAAAAGAGACATATTATACTAACAAATTATGAGACGCTACGTTCTTATCAGGCAACCCTGTGTCTTGTTGACTATGCAATTATAGCGCTCGATGAAGCTCAAAAAATCAAGACTCCCGGCACACTAGTTACTAATGCTAGTAAGGCGCTAAAAGGCGATTTTAAAATCGCAATGACCGGAACACCTGTTGAAAATACACTAATTGATTTATGGTGTATAATGGATTTTACTGTTCCGGGCTTATTGGGTAACGCGAAAGATTTCGCAAAAGAATTCCAGAATCCATTAATTAATGCGAATACTGACATAAAGGAATTAACTGAAAGACTGAGAAATAGAATCGGTTATTTTCTAATCAGACGCTTAAAAAAAGACGTAGCAAAGGATTTGCCTGAAAAATATGATGGGGATAATTCAAGAAAAAAACGCGTGATGCCCTCAATTCAGTTAGAGCGTTACAAGTTAGAAATCGAAATTGCAAATAACTCAAATTTATCTGGTGTTGAAAAGCGGAATCAAATATTAAAATCACTGTGGGCGCTTAGAGATATATCAGATCACCCGTATTTACTTGATAATCAGATACTGAATTTCTCTACCGATGAACTAATTGAAACATCAGCTAAATTAAAGATAACGGTTGATATCCTTAATCAGATAAAGTTTAGTGGCGATAAAGTAATAATATTCGCTGACCGGAAAGAAACTCAAAAAATGCTACAAAAAGTCGTCTATGATAAATTTCAAATTTTCCCCAGTATCATCAATGGCGATACCCCAAGTACAAAACAACGAGAAGATAAAGCAAAACTAAGCCGACAACAAACTATTGATCGGTTTCAATCCCAACCCGGTTTTAATGTCATAATTATGTCGCCATTGGCTGCTGGCGTCGGATTGAATGTAACAGAAGCCAATCATGTAATTCATTACTCAAGGCATTGGAACCCAGCAAAAGAGGATCAGGCTACCGACAGGGCATACCGTATAGGTCAAAAAAAAGACGTATTCGTTTACTATCCAATGGCGGTTTTCCCAGATAATATGCAAAATGAAAGTGGTCAGAAAATTAGTTCCTTTGACCAAATCCTGGATAATCTACTACTTAATAAAAAGACTCTAGCTAATCATACTCTCTTCCCTACTGAGCAAGCCGAGGTAAAGCCGGACGAATTATTCGAGTCTATCTTTGTATTCGAAACTGAGGGAGCACCTGATAAATTAACAATCAGGGAAATTGACAGGTTAAATCCTAATTTATTTGAAGCAACAATAGCGGCTCTATACAAAGAACAAGGCTTTGATGTTTATTTAACTCCTTTTTCTAACGACAAGGGAGCTGATGTAGTTGTTTTGGGAAATAATGAGAATTATCTTATACAAGTAAAGCAATCAAGATCACAGGTAGGCAGAGATGCGATTCAGGAAATATTTACTTCAAGAAATTATTATGAAGGTAGATTTAATGTTCAATTCAAATTAATGACGATTACAAATAATCATTTTACATCAACTGCCGAAATATTAGCTAAATCGAACTCTGTACAATTGGTTAATAGGCAACAATTAATAATAATGATAGACAGACATCAAATATCTATTAAAGACATTAATAAAATTGAATTGCAGCGAATGCAAAGAATATAATAGCCGCCGCTTTTGATAGCTCCTTTGCAAAACCATACAAACCCAATGTAAAACCAAGTTTAGCATAAGAGCTTTCAATGCAACACACAAAAACCTTCCAATATAGACATACAATAGGGTGTCAAGAAAGAAGTACGATTCAGACAGATGTACTAAAACCTTAACTGAAAATATTTGTAGACCCAATACTTAAAATAAATTTCAATAAATATTTGCCAATTTGAATAAATTATCTATTTTTGTAGCCATATTACAAAGGAAATTATTTGAAAATCCTCATAAAAGATATAACAAGCATCCAAACCGGACTCTTCGCTAAACCTGCCGGCGCCGGCGAATTGGTGTATTTACAGTCCAAGCATTTTGATGAGTACGGAAATTTGCATTCCGTCATTCATCCAGATTTGATGCGGGAGGGTATTTCTGAAAAGCACCTGCTTAAATACGGTGATGTGCTGTTTGCTGCAAAAGGAACTAAAAACTTTACAGCCGTTTTTGAAAACCACAACCAACCTTCTGTGGCTTCCACTTCCTTTTTTGTTATCAGAGCAACTGACAACAAAATACTGCCTCATTTTTTGGCTTGGTTTCTAAATAATCATACCACACAAACCCTCTTAAAAGGGCAAGCCATCGGAACTTCCATTCCTTCTATTTCAAAACAGGTTTTGGAAAATCTGGAAATTACGGTTCCAAGCATGGAGACCCAAAAGGTGATTCTGCAAATCACAAAACTCCGCAACAAGGAAAAATCATTGAAGCAGAAAATCGAAACACTAAGAGATAAACAAATTCAACAACAAATAATCAACGCAATAAAATAAATAGTATGGCTAAAATAACACAGAAAGACATCAACGATGCCGTTTGGAAAGCCTGCGATACCTTCAGAGGTAGCATTGACCCAAGCGTTTACAAAGACTATGTGCTGACTATGCTGTTCCTTAAATATCTAAGTGATGTGCATGACGATAAAATGGAAAGCTACCTGAAAAAGTACAATGGCGATATGGAACGTGCCAAACGTGCCATGCAACATGAGCGCTTTATAGTGCCGGAGCAAAGTCATTTTAAATATTTATACGACCACCGCAACGAAGCAAATATTGGCGAACTCATCAATATAGCGTTGACCGACTTGGAAGAAGCCAACCGCGAGAAATTGTATAGCGAAGACGGTGCAGGAATTTTCCAAAACATTGACTTCAACAATAGCAAACTGGGTGAGCCGAAGGATAAAAATCAACGTCTTAAAACACTTCTTATTGACTTTAACTCTGATAAACTGGATTTGCGTCCCTCTCACTTAGGTGGAGCCGACATAATAGGCGGCGCTTACGAATTCCTGATCGCCAACTTTGCCAGTGATGCGGGCAAAAAAGCCGGAGAATTTTTTACACCGGCTGAAGTTTCCACACTTTTAGCTAAGCTTACTAAAAGCAAAGCAGGTTCCAGAATATGCGACCCCACGTGCGGCTCCGGCTCTCTTCTTATTAAGGCAGGAAATGAAGTAGGATCGGATAATTTTTCACTCTTCGGACAAGAAGCCAACGGCAGCACCTGGGCATTGGCGGTGATGAATATGTTTTTGCATGGATTTGACAATGCCACTATTCGCTGGGGCGATACTATCCGCAACCCAAAGCTGAAAGAAGGCGATACGTTGATGAAGTTTGATACGGTTGTCGCCAACCCGCCTTTCTCCTTAGATAAATGGGGAAAAGTCGAAGACAAGGATGGCGAAAAAACGACCGTGAGCTACGACCCTGAAAGCGATAAGTACAACCGTTTTTGGAGAGG
>CAZZJD010000150.1:1086-4999 GCA_964654305.1 uncultured Chitinophagaceae bacterium | reverse complement strand
AATCACAACAACTTTTTTCCCTGCTTATTATGCCGCTGTTACGGCAGTTTCTCAGGAGGAATTCAAAGATGGTGTTCGTTTCATGGGAAGAACCTATGTAAATACCGAAATCAAGGACTACATTCTGGCAACCGGCTTTTTAATTATCGCAATTCTCTCTCCTATCCTTTCTTCTATCGCCGATTATAAAGGAAACAAAAAGCAATTCATGCGTTTCTTTTGTTATCTCGGAGCCCTTAGCTGCGCGTTATTATACTTCTTTGATGCGAGTAATGTAACATTCGGTCTGCTATGCTTTATGTTTGCAGGCATAGGATTTTATGGATCTCAGGTATTCTATAATTCGTATTTGCCTGATATTAGTTCGGAAGAGGACCGAGACCGAATCAGTGCAAAAGGATATACCTATGGCTACATTGGAAGTGTAATATTACAATTGATCGGATTTGGGTTAGTAATGACGATGGCGGATAAAGCCAAAGCTTTGCAGATCACATTTTTACTGGTAGGTATCTGGTGGTTAGGCTTTGCTCAGATTCCCTTTAGGTTTTTACCATCGGGCAATCCGGTAGAAATAAAATCCAAAAAACATTTTTTAATCAATGGATTTCATGAACTCAAATTAGTGTGGGATCAACTGATTCACATGCCGAAACTAAAAAGATTTCTGACCGCATTCTTCTTCTATAGCATGGGTGTACAAACCGTTATGCTAGTTGCCATCGATTTTGGAATTAAAGAATTAATGCTGCCCAACGATCGCCTGATTATTACAGCAGTAATCATACAGATCGTAGCAATCATGGGAGCCATTGGAATGTCACGACTATCAGAAGTATATGGCAATATCCGTATACTCATTTTTACTGTTTTATTGTGGATCTGTGTTTGTATTATGGGATATTTTGTAAGTACAGAAAAACACTTTTATGTACTTGCCGCCTTAGTGGGATTGGTAATGGGAGGGATTCAATCTCTCAGTCGATCCACCTACTCCAAACTCATGCCTGAAACAAAAGACACGGCCTCCTTTTTCAGCTTTTTTGATGTTACAGAAAAAATGGCTATCGTAATCGGACTATTCAGTTTTGGATTTATTGAAGGATTGACAGGTAATATGAGAAATTCAATCATTGCCTTAATTGCCTTTTTTGTGATGGGATTGATTTTTTTATTTCTTACGCTAAATAAAAAACAACATAAATGAATTTGTATTCAATCAATACCGGATATTTTAAACTTGACGGAGGAGCTATGTTTGGAGTGGTGCCAAAAGTATTATGGAATAAACTTTGTCCGGCAAACAGCAACAACTTAATCGATATGGCGATGCGGGCTTTATTGATAGAAGACGGAAGCCGTCTTATACTAATTGATAATGGCATCGGGAATAAACAGGATGAAAAGTTTTTGGGGCACTATGAATTATTTGGAGAAGATTCACTTGATAAGTCACTTTCCAAATACGGATTTGATCGGAATGATATAACGGATGTGATCCTTACCCATCTGCATTTTGATCATTGTGGAGGCAGTATCATCAGAGAAGGAGATCGCCTTATTCCTGCATTTAAAAATGCAACTTATTGGAGCAATGAGAAACACTGGGAGTGGGCAGTACATCCAAATGCCAGAGAAAAAGCTTCTTTTCTCAAAGAAAACATACTGCCAATACAAGAAAGTGGACAATTACAATGGATACCCAACAATACTAAAAATATAACTGAAGAACAATCTTTCATGAAAGATTGTTCTATTCGCTTTGCCGAAGGACACACTGCCGCGATGATGTTACCACAAATCAGGTATAAAAATAATACTATAGTGTTTGCCGCAGATCTGATACCTATGGCCGCTCATATTCCTTTACCCTATGTAATGGCATACGATATGTTTCCGCTGACTACATTATTGGAAAAGAAATTATTTCTCGAACAAGCAGTTGAGCAAAATCATATTTTATTCTTTGAACATGATCCGGTAATAGAATGCTGCAATTTAAAAAGCACTGAAAAAGGAATTAGAATGAATGCTCATTTCAAATTATCAGAGATATAATTATTTTTTTGAAATCAAACTGGTTAGAGGAAATCTGAGATTACTGTACCCCATCATATCCACCTTAACACTTCCGACAGTAATAGGACTTTCTATACGTATAGGAATTTTATTTTTATCATCCGTTACCCAAACCTCCATTTTTTCACCTCCTTCAAAAATGGTCCCCTGAATGAGTAATGGCTTGAATTTAATGGCCCTGAATTTGCCGTATCTTGTTTTAATTGTTTCCTTCCCCAAATATCTTATGTAGAGATTATATACTTTATCATCAATAAACATACTAAAAGGAATTCTATCCCCCGGTTTGTATTTATTAAAATCAATATTTCTGGCATAATAAATAGAGCTTAATACATCCTGTACGCATTGAGGTACAATATAAGTGCCGGTCTGAGAAGTAGCAGTATTGTTTTTCTGATTAAATAAAACAGTTTCTGCTTTTTTAAAACTTCCCTCTTCAATATTACGAATGAACTTATATGGCTGTAGCGAACCTGTATCTATATAAGACTCATATCTATCACGAACTTTAAAAAATCCATCAAAAAAGGAATTAGTATTGCCTTCTCCTATAATATGATAGGCAGGCAGATTATTAAAATCAGTCAACCGAATGGAGAAATTTGCAGCACCTCCGTATATATAGATCCCTGCCAAAGTATAATAAACATGAAATGTAACTTTTTCGCCGCTTTGCCATGATTCATTCCGAATACTGCAAAACTCTTGTGCAGAGATAACTTTAAAAAATAAAGTCATTAATAAGATGGATAAAAATTTTAAAGTAGTACTCATTTTTTTTCTTTCCATTTTAAATTCCATAGAAACAAAGTACCAATGATTGCAGGCAGCACTATATTGAGTAACCAAATGAATACTGTGCCGGTGGTTATCGACATCAATTGATTGGTATACATTCCTGCGATCAGCAAAGCTACTTTCCCTCTAATCCCTAACTCTGCAATAGCTATTGTGGGAATAATAGCCATCACCAGGTAAATGATACTTACAATTGCTGCTCCCTGTATATAATCAAATGTAAGACCTAAAGCCTTCCAAATCAAGATATATTGTGTTGTAAAAATCATAAAACGTATAAACGATATAATTAATATACGAAACCGCAAATTCTTTTCTATATCAGAAATTTGAGTTTCGATAAAGAAACGTTTACTTAATGTTCTCTTGTATAGCCATCGAATAATATTAAAATAGTTCAGATAAAGTACAATTACCAATAAAATTATTATGAGAAGGAATATTTGACTAACAGGTAAAAATATAAAGCCTAATAAATTTTGGTTCACTGTATTAATTGGATATAATACAAGCAATAGTTCAATTGCACTTAATCCGGCAATAAGTGTGATTAAAAGCTGACTTAAACCTGAAATAATCGAATAATGGGCGCCTGTAATTCTCTTTCCTTTTTGAATGTATAATATTCTTCCAAAATATTCCCCTAATCTGTTGGGGGTATTCAGGGATAGTGCTAAGCCTCCGAGTACAGACTTCAAGGATTTTATAAAACTAATATCTGTATCTCTCTTTAGTAATAAATACCATTTTCTCGTTTCCAGCAACCAGTTGAGAGGCATCATACAAACGGCTAAAAATATATAGAACAAAGACAATGCATTCATTCCTGCATGTAGCATCTCACTGAACGTCTCCTTTAAATTATTTTGGGAAGTTAACTCATGATAAATAGAAACAGATGTCCAGATAAGCAATACCGGACCCAAAATATATTGAATAAAGATTTTGAATTTTCTCCTCAGTTTCGGTTATTTGTTCAAAATTAAATCCCTTCTTGGAAAAGTATCATAAAATTATTCTTGGAATCGATCCC
>CAZZJD010000150.1:0-1076 GCA_964654305.1 uncultured Chitinophagaceae bacterium | reverse complement strand
TGCAATATGGGTTATGGGGTTATTAGCGTTTCAAAAGATAAGATTCATCTTCTGCATACAGATGTTGTTAAGCTCGGAAGCATTAAAAATATATTTGAACGACTACATAAAATTCAAGTAACAATTAAAAATGTGATTGACAAATACCATCCTGAAGAATGTGCCATTGAAGCTCCTTTTTTTGGAAAAAACGTACAGAGCATGCTAAAGCTAGGGCGGGCGCAGGGTGTTGCCATTGCCACCGCAATGGGAGAGGCGATTAGCGTTCATGAATATTCTCCTAAAAAAATAAAACAAGCTATCACGGGAAATGGAAATGCTGACAAAGAGCAAATATGGAAAATGTTACAGCATTATCTCACATTTGAGACAAAACCTAAATACTATGATGCTACAGACGCCATTGCCGTTGCACTATGCCATCATTTTCAGACAAAATCAGTGGCCACTAAAAATCAAGGGAAAATCACCTGGGAAGATTTTATTAAAGCTTCACCCAATCGGGTCAGAAAAAAATAAGCTTGCTAATCGGAATGTTTCATTTTTGCATAAAACCTGAAAAAATATATAGCAATTACAAAACCTGTAAAATACCATGGAGAAAATTGACCAAATCCAGCATCTACAAGTATTTTCATCAGTACGATAATTGGAAATGTAACGGGGCCCCATCTTTCCATACTCCAAACACCACTTATAGACACAAATGAAAATACTATCATCAAAGCGTTGATAGCAGGATAGATAGTATGAAGTCCAGAATATACGCCAATATACATGCTTATTATATTAGCGAAACCAAACAAAACAATTAGTATGCAAATGATCGTTAAATCAAGTGGTCTTTTCGATTTTTTTTTGACTCTTTTTTTATAGCCTAGTTCATTTTTGGTATACATATTCAGAATTTTAAATACGCTATAATTTTTTGTTGTACATAACACAAAGAATCATTGTCTATTTTTAATTTCGGACGGGTAAAATTTATATCATCTGCTGAATCAATAGGAACGAGGTGTAGATGGGCGTGAGGTACTTCCAGCCCGATAACAGATATGCCCACCCTGTTGCAGGGG
>CAZZJD010000149.1:0-5009 GCA_964654305.1 uncultured Chitinophagaceae bacterium | reverse complement strand
AGCAGATATTTTCGACCCATCTTCTAAAACAAACTGAAGCACATTAGATTTTGGCAATTTTATAGCCCATTCATTTCCTGTTTGAAGATCTTTGCCAATTTGTAATTGGTAATCGAGTAATTGCACAACGGGTATACCTGCAATCGTTAGTGGGGGTTGCTTTCGATAACCTTCCATCATGGCAGCAATTTCTGCTTGACCATTCATTCCTTTTTTAGTAATTGAAAGTAGATCTTCGAGATAAAAACCATAATGAACATACAGATCCACTAATTTATCAAACAGGGATCTGCCATTTTCTTTTTCAAATGCCGCCATTTCACAGATCAATGCTACTGCACTTACCGCATCTTTATCTCTTATTTCATTTCCAATCATGAGCCCGTAGCTTTCCTCTCCACCGATGATATAGTTCTCTTCTTGCTCTTTAGCTTTGATCAGTTCCGCAATCCATTTAAAACCGGTAAGTACATTATAACAACGAACATTATTCTTCTCAGCAATATCATCAATCATATTTGTCGTTACAATTGTTTTTACCACCATGTCATTGGGCTTACTAATTCCTTTTTTCTTTCTCGCCTCAATCATATAGTTAAAAGCAAGTACGGCCGTTTGATTTCCGTTCATCAAAACCCATTTACCCTGATGATCTTTGATACCAATTCCCACACGGTCGCTGTCAGGGTCAGTACCCAGTAGTATATCAGCATTGATCGTTTTTGCTTTTTGTAACCCGATGCTCATAGCTTCGGCTTCTTCAGGATTGGGATATACTACTGTAGGAAAGTTTCCATTCGGTTCTTTTTGTTCATCAACAATATGCACATTAGTAAATCCAAATCTCTTTAAGATCTCGGGAACAATAGTAATACCTGTTCCATGAATAGAAGTATACACAATTTTCAAATCATGTTGCTTTTTACAAACATCAGGATATATGCTTAAGCGTTTCACCATATCCATGTAAGCCTCGTCCATCTCTTTCCCTATAGGTGTAATATTTTGTTCGCCCCCACTCCATTTAACGTCTTCAACCCCATGAATTTTTTCTACTTCTGCAATCACATTTTTATCATGCGGAGGAACTAACTGAGCCCCATCATTCCAATAAGCTTTATACCCATTATATTCCTTAGGGTTATGAGATGCAGTACATACAACTCCGCCCTGACAACCCAGATGTCGAATCGCAAAACTTAATTCGGGCGTAGGTCGCAAGGCTTCAAATAAGAAAACCTTAATCCCATTGGCGCCCATTACATTCGCTACTATTTCTGCAAACGTCCGGCTATTATTTCTGCTATCGTGACCTACTACCACTTTTACATTCCCGGCTCCGAATGACTGATTCAGATAATTGGCATATCCCTGTGTAGCCATACCTACCGTGTACTTATTCATTCTGTTGGTACCTATGCCCATGATTCCCCTGAGACCACCGGTGCCAAATTCCAGATTTTTATAAAAAGCATCTGCAAGTTCATCAGGATTTTCTTTTTGCATTTGAAGGATTTCATCCTTAACAGTCACATCATAATTTCCATGTAACCACTTGTCTACATTAGCTTGCATTAAATTTTGCATACTATCTTTTTTGAGTTTCAAAAGTAGCAAACAATTATATTACACAGTGATTTAGTTATGAGTTTTACCTCTCCACGCATTAAATTGCAGTATTTACATGTTGCTTCACCGATTTAGATATAAATGGATCATTATCTTGTTTATCTGTTGTCTGTTTACACAACAAGCAATAGCTCAACCCCCATTCCTACCACCTTCAGATCAGTTTAGAAAAGACAGATTAGATGACGTAGTTATTGCTGAGGCTGTCATCTTTACAATCACCTCTATTGGCCTTTATTATTTATGGTATAAAAAGTTTCCAAAAAGAAAATTCCACAGCTTTAACGATGGGAAAGAGTGGCTTCAAATGGACAAAGTGGGTCACGCCACCACAGCGTATAATATTTCTTCCATGCAATATGACCTGATGCGCTGGTGCGGGGTACAAAGGAATGATGCGATTCTCTCTGCAACGCTGACCTCTCTAGCATATTTAAGCATTATCGAAGTTATGGATGGCTTTTCAACAAACTGGGGGTTTTCCGGATATGACATGCTCGCTAATTTTTCAGGTACCGCCTTTTTTGCAGCTCAACAATATGGATGGAACGAACAAAGAATAAGTATGAAAGTTTCAGCACACCTAAGCCCTTTTGCCAAAGAAAACAAACAATTATTAGGAGCAACCCTGCCAAGCCGATTGATGAAAGATTATAACGGCCAAGCTTATTGGCTGTCTTTTAATCTCCGCTCATTTCTTCCTGTTAATAGTAGTGTGCCGGAATGGGCTAATCTTGCGCTTGGATATGGCGCAACGGGAATGACAAATGCATTTCCGCCAAAAGATATATCTGAAAAGAGATATCGTCGTTTTTTCCTGGCGCCTGATGCCGATTTATTCAGAATACCTTCAAAAAGCAGTATAGAAAGTGCATCATATCTGGGAAGATTCATCAAAATACCAGCTCCTGCAATTGAATTCAATTCGAAAAGAAAGTTTAAATTGCACGCATTCTACTTTTAAGTATGCAGGAAAAAATATTCAATGCCCAAATTTTGCTTTTTGTCGTAATCTATTTTTTACGCGCATTACTTATTACGGGATACAATAACTTAAAATTTAAAACTGGAGAAGTTTCCTTTAAAGCCCTATTTAATCAATTCTTACAGACGGTATTCTCCAAATTACCTCTTACCCAAAAACTATTAGAACCGAGAGGATACGATTATAAAATATATGTAAGATTTCAGAAAAGATTTGTGATTTACTATTTTGTCTTATGGTTTCTGCTTTTTTCTATTTTATTTTTTGCAGCCAAAATTTATCTCCGCGCATTTAACTAGTCTTGATTATTGAATATCATTTTATTTCTAAGACTCCATAACACTGAAAGAGAAGTTAGAAATCCAATAAGTGCACCTGCATAGACATCTTTAAAAAAATGCTGACCCAAATAAATTCTGGAATACCCAACCACAACTGCACATAAAAAATACAATCCCTGTAATCCTCTGTTTTGAGTTTTAAATGCCAATAAAGCAAAAAAAGAAAAGGCCGTAGTAGTATGTCCACTAGGAAAACTATTATTTCCAGTAAGCGGCTGATCCTGAACTTTATGAATTTGGTCAATCTGAGTGAAGTACTTTCCGGGACGGGGTTCAGGCTTTATTTTTTTAATTCCCTGTGCAATCAGTCCTGATACGACAAAAGCAATCAAAATCATAATCCCTAGTTTTCGTTTCCCAAGTCCAAGAATAACGACGCCCCCTGCCAACATAAATAAACCATCACCAATATGCGTAAAATATCTAAAAAAAAGATCGCCAAAAAATGAATGTCGCTGATTAAGGGACCAGAATAAGTTTTCCTTGCTAAACAAAAAAAGTAATAGCACGCCGGAAATGGCAATAAAAATTGTTCCCCAAGTGAATACGTTTCGGCCGGGATGATTGTATTTCCAATTTACCATATTGATGCAAAATAAAAAAGGCCGTCGATATAACGGCCTGATTGTAAATCAATTTGAAAATTATGCAAAAGCGGGAGTTAATTTTGAGGATTTGGCTCGAGCACCTTTGACAGGTGCTTCAATTACTTTCTTTACACATTTCACAGCCGTCCACACATGATCCATGATCACTTCTTCGGAAGTATCAAAACCACATTGGCATAAATAGTTCCAACTACCCGTGCGGTTTAAATCACTAACAATTTTAGAGGAAGCTTTAGGGTAAGCGATCCAAAATTTACCATTTGTAGATAAAGCAGGAACCACTTCACTCAAAATACTATTCAATTGATTTTGATTAACAGCAAAAATCAATGCAAAATCAATTTTTTTAGTGCGCAGTAAAGGCGTGACATTTTTAGCGAAAGACAGTTTCATAAACTGCTTTTCAATAGATGAGGGCAAACCCTGAATCAATAAATTTTTCTCTCCGTTTAACTGGAGTTTCTCCAACAAATTTAGAGACATATCAAACGTTTTGGATGAAAGAAAGGGACAGCGAAATTAATAAAAAATTTTGCTTATCGTGTAAATTGAGCAATTATTAAACTGCAATCGTTAAACAAAATGGCCTATTTGATTTTTCAGGGTTTATAATATTTACTTGCCTCCTCTGCATAAATTTTCATCTTCTCAATCCTTGTCTCATCAGAAGGGTGTGTACTTAATATTTCAGGAGGTTTTTGCCCCTTTGAAGCCTCACCCATTCTTCTCCATAAAGCAACTCCTTCTTCCGGATTATAGCCGGCAAGAGCGGCAAATTTCAAGCCAAAACGATCCGCTTCCAATTCATGCTTTCTCGAAAAAGGTAAGATGGCCCCAACAGTTGTACTTATTCCATAGGCATTCATAAACAGACTTTGGGTTTCTACCGGATAATCAGATAAAGCCACCTGTAAAGCAACACCTCCGAATTGCTGAAGTAAACCCTGGCTTACCCTTTCATTGCCATGTAAAGCAAGCGCATGGGCAATTTCATGTCCCATTACAACCGCTAATCCGGCTTCTGTTTTTGTAACAGGCAACAATCCGGTATAAACTACTACCTTTCCTCCGGGCATACACCAGGCATTGACTTGATTGTCATCCACTAAATTGAACTCCCATTTAAATCCGTCAAGCACGTTGGATTTTCCTTCGTTGGTATAAAAACTAGTTATGGCAGCTGCTATTTTTTTGCCGACACGCTGCACCATATCTGCATTGGCATTATTACTGCTGAGCGGAACAACCTTATTAGACTTTAAAAAAGTATTGTACTGTTGTAAAGCCATTGACTGCAACTGGCTTTCGGGAAGTAATTTCAGTTGTCTTCTGCCGGTTACTTTATTTTCTGTACAACTAATAAATACCAGGAAACTTGTTAATAAAAAAAGATTCTTTAAAAAAAAGCGCAAAATTCCATTAGGCATAAAAGATATGTTTAGATTG
>CAZZJD010000148.1:0-5033 GCA_964654305.1 uncultured Chitinophagaceae bacterium | reverse complement strand
GACTTGCCATTGATAAGCACTAATACTTCCTGTTGCTACTACGCTAAAAGTTACGGAACTTGGTGTTGAAACAGAAGCATCAGCGGGTTGTGTGGTAATACTTGTACTTGAACAAGTGGCAGAGATAACTATACTTCCACTTGTAGCAGCATTTACAATAGGAGCTGCTGCTGCTGCATTAATAGTATAGGTATCTGCCGAGGAGAATTGAATATTGCTGTAAGGAGCTACGCCAGCCACAGCATTAGGATTTAATGTCCCAGACATAGCACCCCCGCCACTAATTTTAGCAATCGTAATTGCACCGGTAAATGAATTTGCAACCGGACCCGTTGCAGAACCTGATCTAGCCTCCGCAGTAAAGCTGGAAATATTAGTAGCAACTGTACCAGTTGAAGGAACATTAACTAACGCAAGGTGGGTGGGAGGAAGCACACAGGTATTGTACCAACGGATATTATCTAAAGCAATTTGAGCAACATTGCCTGTTGAGCTTTCGCCATAAAAACGAAAAGCATTGATGCTTGTACTATTCGCTAATTGTGCCTTGGCTAAATCATTTCCTGCTAACGATCCATTCACCCACAAGTCATATGTGTTAGCGGCAACTGAATAGGCATTAGAAGCTCCATAACTTACACTTGATGCGCTATTATTACCAATAATTGTTACATAGTATGCCGTATTTTGAGCAAATGGAGTACCTGACAATCCCGTAGTGTTCCAATTCCCAGCATTTCTATTATTGGTTGTAATTGCACTTGATGCCCCAAAAACCCATTGAATGCCTGTAAATACTTGAGCACCTGTAAACACATTAGTTTGAGTAGAAGCAAATGAAGCTCCATTCCCAGCAAAGAAATACCAAGTTCCTGATGAACCTCCCGAAAGATGTAATTCAAACGAAATTGTAAATGTTGTAGCTGCTGTACCATATTCAGTGCTGCTAACACCAACGCTATTTATAGAGGCGGCAGTTGGTGCAATACCACGTAATTCTCCTGCGGTGCCAATAGATTGTCCTGGGTTCATTATCGTCCACCCCCCACCTCCAATGCCAGTTCTAACACCACCAAATCCAGTATTTCCAATAGTTGCGGTTGTTCCATTTGCAGTCGTTCCAAAATCGAGATAGCCATTGGTCATCTGCCCCCTTCCTATATGCACACTCAACATCATCGCCAAGATGAATACAATTTTTATAGCGGAGGCATGTTGAAATTGCAGCCAACTATTGGTGGTTGATTTAATAATTTTTCTCATTGCATAAACCTTCTGAATACTACCCATTTGATCAGTAATTTTTTATTTCCAAAGTGTACGAGATTTAATCTTGTCTAAGTCTTTGTTTATCAGAGGTAATTGCAGGGTTGGTTCTCCGAGGATTGGATAGATAATAATGAATGTACAAAGTACGCTTTTCTAAGCTAATTTTCAAAGCTTTGTGGGATGAATTATGCCAGATTTCATGAAAAGTTCATAATGGGGGAGATTGGTTGTCGGTTGAGGGTTGGCGGTTGGCGGCTGTCAGCGGTACAAGACGGTGTCTGAGGTGTTTTTCGGTGCCTGAGGTACTCGAAGGCGCCGGTATAGTGCGGGGTTCGAGCGCCTCACCCCGCATCGAGAGCCCCAGATTAGCTAGACATATTTTTAAGAACTGTCAAACTTGGTGCTGGATTTGGAGTGGTACAAAAAAAAGGGAAATACAATATCTGCATTTCCCTTTTCCCTACATCATGTACGGATGGTTTTTCAGTTATTTTCCACTAAGGTTCAGACCTCAGATCGTTGATGGCGTATTGATACACTCCTTCATAACCGGGATAGATACCTTCCAGTACCATGCTATTGCCGGAGCTATCCACGGCTTTATTGAAATCATCAACACTTTTGATCGACTTATTATTAGCGCGGATGATGATAAATCCCTTTTTAATAGTGGTTTGATCAGAGATTAGTCCTTCATTGATAGCCTTAATCTCGACGCCACCGTCGATGCCATATTCCTTTAATTTTTTGGCTTCAACGGCAGCCAGATCTATGCCCAACTTATCTGTAATTGTATTCTTTACGATCTCGGTGTTGCCGGCGCTGTTCTTGAGGGTGAGAACCAGATTTCTCTCCTTGCCATCACGTATAAAAGTGACATTCACTTTTTGTCCCGGACGATAGCTGGCAATCGTTCCGGTGAGTTCAGTCCAGGTAGTAACAGTTTTATTATCAAGTTTAACTATTTTGTCGCCTTTTTTTAATCCGCTTTCGGATGCAGCGCTTTTATCTAATACTTCACCTATTTCAACGCCGTCACCTTCTTTGATCTGTGAGTCAGTTCCATCATCTCCGTTGGCGGCCGGACGAATGCCCAGATAGGCTCTTTGTACTGTCCCGAATTTGATCAGATCATCAACTACTTTTTTTACGATATTCACTGGGATCGCATAAGAGTAGCCTGCATAAGAACCGGTAGGAGAGGCAATAGCAGAATTGATACCAATCAGCTGTCCGTTTGTATTGATCAATGCCCCACCGCTATTACCCTGGTTTACCGCTGCATCGGTTTGCAGAAAACTTTCTACTACGGAGCTTCCGGGCTTGGATTTGCGCTGGTTGATACCGAGGTAACGATATTTTGCACTGATAATACCCGCAGTAACGGTTGTTTCAAGTGACAGAGGATAACCCACTGCCAGTACCCATTGTCCTATACGTACTTCATCCGAGTTGCCATATAATAAGTAGGGAAAACCTTTTCCATCTACTTTAACTACGGCCAGGTCGCTGTTGGGGTCGGCAGCTATCACTTTGGCTTTATATTGTTTTTTATTGTTTAAAGTTACGGTTACTTCATCTGCTCCATCAACTACATGGTTGTTGGTAACGATGTATCCATCTTCTGAAATAAATACGCCGCTGCCGCTGGCCATCTGAGGTAAGGTCTGCATGCGATCACCAAAGAAATCATTAAAAAAATCTTCTCCAAAGAAATCACTGAATGGACTTCTTCTTTTAATATTGGTCTGTACTGGATTGGTTTTTGTCTTAATATGAACTACTGCAGGTACTGCAATCGTAGAAGCCGCTTCAAAATCTACCGGGCCTGTACCTCCACCTCTCAAGCCACTGTCGAAAAGTCCCGCATAATTGGCAGGGGGCTGAGATTGGCTAAAAGAGACAGAAGCATTTGGCGCTAAATATTTAGCATAAAGAAAAACACTTGCGAGAGATGTTCCCGCACTTACTGCTACTATCAAAAGAATTTGTTTTGTTTTCATATCGATTTATTCTTTTTGGTTTCAAACCTAAGCTATTCAAATTATATACCTAACGGAGTGTAAATTAATAAACCTGACATGATTTCAGCGCAAGGGTGGGGGGAGTTTTAACAAAATGGTAATTATCGTTGCTCGTTTTTCGTTGTTCGTTGATCGCAAAAATTGTCACATCGTCACTGTTAAGATAAAGGAAAGGCGATAAACGAAAAAGAGGGGGATATGATTCTTCCCACTTTATGAACTCTTTTTAATATACTTCGTCCTAATCACCTCCTGCACCGCCTTCCCACTTATCTTGCTTTCAAGCCAACTGATAATATCGAGATACATGAAGGCACGGCTTTCAAAGCGGTCTAACTCGAATTTCTTGACTTCCTTCAATAAGCTTTTAAAGGCAGCAGTTAATTCTTTGGGTTGTAGGCTGAAGGATTTGCGCAGGAACTGAAACATCGCCTCTTCCACACCGCTCAGGTTTTCCATCTTCGACATAAATCGGTAAACGGATTTGATCAGATATTCTAGTAAATTGAAATGGCCTAGTTCATAATGTGCAATCAAATGCAATAATCGCGCATAACACTGTATGTCATTTCGTAGATCGGTTTTCCAATGTATGATCTTATTGAGATAGGTGATCGATTTTTCAAACTTACCACTGCCGAAATATAAACATGCTATCTTGTAATAGAATACCAATACACGATGCTGATCCAGATAAGGTTCGTATTCATTCAGCTGTTCTTCGAGATGGGGTACTAGACGAATCCCATCGCTGAATGTGCCTTCTAGAAAATGCAGATTAATCTTGGCTTGATATAAATACTGAAAGCAGAGAATTTTATAGATATCATTTTGCAGGATAGTTCTTCGGCGCGAAAACTTTTCAAAGATCTCAATGGTATTAGCGAGGTCCTTCGCTTTTTGCATATCAAAATACGAAGCCATAAGATTGTGCAATCCCTTGATATAGTGCGCTGTTTCCACTTCAATCATTTCGGGATAACGCTCAAAAACTTCTACCCATTTTTTAGAATAACGGTAATGCTGTAAAAAATCTTGACGGATGAACGCATACCAGTTCATCGACTGGTAATAGTACAACTCTTCATAAAACCCTTTCTGTTTTCCAGCATCCGGTGGTAATTCTTTTTCGAGAAATGCTTTTACTTCTGCTTCATCTCGTTTGTTTCTTGCTACACCATTCTTAATATACCAGCCATATAATTGAAGTGATAGTCCTGATAACTGAGAGATGGCCAATAATTTTGCATTGACCTGTATCGACTGTAATCGCAATTCATCTGCTTTATGCTGCATACTGCGAGTGATATAGAGCGCTTCGATTTTCTTTTCAAAAAAAAGGATCTGCTGCAGATAAGTATATTGCTGATAGATGAGGGCCTGTTCTTTGCATTTTTCCAACGTTTTTAAACTTTGCAGATAGAAACCCTTGTTGTAAAGTATGCGTGCAAAATCCATCTGCTCATTGAGTTGAAGGGAGATATTATCACTTTGACGGATAAGCCTCAAGCTGGATAAGATTAGTTTTTGCAGATGGGCTTTTAGATTGGATAGTTGTGTCTTACTGATGCGCTTATTTTTTTTTAGCAACTCCGCCTCGTCATAGGTTTTCATTTTGTCCAATGCATCAAATAGCTGAATGACTTTAAGATCAGTGCCACCTGTATTACGCGCTGCATAGAGCTTGAAATTGCGTTTTTCGCTTTTTTCCAGCGACTTAATCAATAGAAATACCGTATC
>CAZZJD010000147.1:0-5045 GCA_964654305.1 uncultured Chitinophagaceae bacterium | reverse complement strand
CGTTCATCATCTCAAGTGTACCTGCGTATTTTGGCTATTATGTAGAAGGAGGATCCCTGGAAATAGGAAGATCCAGTACCAAATCGGTAATCATCAGCTGTATTCTTATTTTACTGGCCGATTATGTATTGGCGGCCATATTATTGTAACATATGATTGAAATCAAAAATATCAGTAAAAGTTTTGGAGAAAAATCCGTCATTAAAGATGTATCGGTAAAATTTGAAGCAAGCAAATGCAATCTGATCATCGGTGCCAGTGGAAGCGGAAAGACGGTATTAATGAAATGCATCGTTGGATTATTCGAGCCCGATATAGGAGAAATTTTATATGATGGGCAAAGCTTCAGCAAAATGGAAGAAAACCGAAGAAAAGAACTACGACAGCAAATTGGCATGTTGTTTCAGGGCTCTGCTTTGTTTGACTCCATGACTGTACTGGAAAATGTTCTTTTCCCGCTCGATATGTTTGCTAACATGAATGCAAAACAAAAGATAGACAGGGCAATGGAAGTACTGGAAAGAGTTAATCTGCAAGATGCCATCAAAAAATATCCTGCGGAGATAAGCGGGGGTATGAAAAAAAGAGTAGGCATCGCACGTGCCATTGTACTGAATCCTAAATATCTTTTCTGCGATGAGCCCAATTCTGGTTTGGATCCCAAAACTTCTTTAGTGATAGATAAACTCATCAAAGAAATCACACAAGAATACAAAATGACCACGATTATTAATACACACGACATGAATAGTGTAATGGAAATCGGAGAAAAAATCATCTTCATGCATCTTGGTGGGAAGGAATGGGAAGGAACAAATGAAGATATTATTTTTAGCAAAAACACTGAACTCAATAATTTTATTTTTGCCTCCGACTTTTTACAGGATGCCAAGGATATGCGGATGCTTGAAATCAAGGGAAAGATTGACGACAAACGAAATATGGATGATTTGATAAAATAGTGCCTCCTCCCTTATCTTTGCGGCTCAATAACAAAACCATTTTATGAGTATATTACTGGATGTATCTTCTAAAGTTATCGTGCAGGGTTTTACAGGAAGTGAAGGCACTTTCCATGCCACCCAAATGATAGAATATGGAACGCAGTTAGTCGGCGGGGTAACACCCGGGAAAGGTGGTACTAAGCATTTAGATCGTCCGGTTTTCAATACTGTTAAAGAAGCTGTAGATCAGACCGGCGCCAATGTTAGTATCATTTTTGTGCCCCCGGCTTTTGCAGCCGATGCGATTATGGAAGCAGCTGATGCAGGCATCGGACTTGTTGTGTGTATTACAGAAGGTATCCCAGTGCAAGATATGGTGCAGGCCAAAAATTATCTGCTCTCAAAAAATACCCGTCTTATCGGACCAAACTGTCCTGGTGTTATTACTGCCGGGGTTAGTAAAGTAGGTATCATGCCCGGATTTATTTTCATTCCCGGAAAAGTGGGTATCGTATCAAAAAGCGGTACTTTGACTTATGAAGCAGCTGATCAGGTGGCAAAAGCAGGTCTGGGTGTCAGTACAGCCGTAGGAATTGGTGGCGATCCCATCATCGGTACAACTACCAAAGAAGTGCTTGAATTATTTATGAACGATCCAAATACCGATGCCGTTGTTATGATTGGTGAGATCGGTGGCGGTATGGAAGCAGAAGCAGCACGCTGGTATAAAGAAAATACAAAGAAGCCGGTAGTGGGTTTTATTGCTGGCCAAACGGCTCCTCCCGGTCGCAGAATGGGGCATGCGGGCGCAATCATCGGTGGTGCAGAAGATACAGCTGAAGCCAAAATGAAAATCATGAGCGAATGCGGGATTCATGTTGTGGCTAGTCCGGCCGATATCGGAAAGACAATGGCCTCTGTCATCAAAAAATAATTAGAAAAGACCTATTCATAAAGCCCATTTCAAGATGGGCTTTATTTTTTTCTACATAACCGATAACCCACAACTGATAACTTGTAAATTTCACCTTAACGAAGTAGTTGTACATTTATACCATATCCCAAATAATGAAAATTTTACTCAACTATCTCAAACCCCATCGCTTATTGGTATTCATCACCTTGTTACTGGCCGCAACTAATATTGGGTTCTCGCTCATCGATCCGATCCTGTTTGGTAAGCTGGTAAATATGGCAAATGAATACGGGCAAAATAACCCAACAATGCAGGCTAATGATTTTTTCTGGTCATATGAAGAAATCACCCGGAACGGAAAACCTTATCTGCAATTAGGCATCTACTGGATCATCATCTTTTCCATCTCCGTTGCCATGATTAGCCGCATAGCCAAAAACTTTCAGGATTATTTTCAAAATCTGATCATTCAAAAATTCGGTGCTAAAGTATTTACCGACGGATTACAGCACGCCATGAAACTCCCTTATCAAGAATTCGAAGACCAGCGCAGCGGAGAAACCCTGAGTGTACTAAATAAAGTAAGAGCCGATGTAGAAAAATTCATCAATTATTTTATCAATATACTATTTGGAATTATAGTAGGAATTGTTTTTGTATTTGTATACGCAGCCATAAAAATCAGCTGGTATATCCCACTGGCCTATCTGGGCGGCATGGTACTGCTTTCAATAATCACTAATCTATTAAGTAAAAAAATTAAACATATCCAGAAAAATATAGTCGGACAAACCACTTCTCTTGCTGGTTCCACAACAGAATCGCTGCGCAATATAGAACTGGTAAAAAGTCTTGGCTTAACTCAACAGGAAGTTAGCCGGCTTAATAAAAACACATACAAAATATTAGGACTCGAACTTACTAAAGTAAAAAAAATACGAAGTATTAGTTTTATACAAGGCACGCTGGTAAATACCTTGCGTCAGGTCATATTATTTATTCTGATGTGGTTAATTTTTAAGGGAGAAATGGATGCAGGTCAGCTCGTAACCATGCAGATTTTTTCCTTTTTTATATTTGGTCCCTTACAGGAAATAGGTAATATCATTGTTTCTTACAGAGAAGCAGAAGCTTCCCTGAATAATTTCAATGCCCTCATGCAAAAATCACCGGAACCTACTCCTGCCAATCCCGTACATCTGGGACCTATTGCACAACTCACCTTTCAGCAGGTAACCTTCCAACATCAGTCGGCTTCTCTTCCGGCAATTCAATCACTTAGTTTTGACGTAAAGAAAGGTCAGACGATTGCCTTTGTTGGTCCATCGGGATCCGGGAAAACTACGCTTATGAAATTATTAGTAGGATTATATCGCCCAAATAAAGGAACGATTCTTTATAATGGACTGGATGAAAAATCCATCAGCTTCGATGATCTACGTAATCAAATTGGTTTTGTTACACAGGATACGCAACTGTTCAGTGGCACCATCAAAGAAAATTTATTGTTTGTGAAACCGGAAGCAACAGATAATGAGTTAACAGATGTATTGCATAAAGCCAGTTGTCAGCGATTGCTGGAAAGAGCAGAAAAAGGACTGGATACATTGATCGGGGAAGGCGGACTGAAACTCAGCGGTGGTGAGCGTCAACGATTATCCATTGCGCGTGCGCTCTTGCGTCATCCTCATTTATTAATCTTTGACGAAGCTACCTCTGCATTAGACTCTCTTACTGAGGAAGATATCAGTAATACCATAAAAGATATCAGTGCACAAAAGGAACAGATTACAATCATGATCGCCCACCGCTTAAGTACGATCATGCATGCAGACTGCATCTATGTACTCGAAGGTGGCGAAATAGTGGAAACAGGTACGCATGAAATATTACTTGAAGAGAAAGGACTTTACTATGCCATGTGGCGTCAACAGATTGGGGAGAGGAAGAAGACGGTGTCCGTCTCGCCCAAGGGCTAGACTGTTGTCGGGTTGTCATAGTTATCATTTTCGTTTATCGTTGTTCGTCAATCGAAATACGAAAAACTGCGAAAAACGACGATCGATTAACGAACAACGATTTTCGGTTTTGACTTTTGATTTAAAATTATAAATGAAATGACCCTATCATCCGGAAATAAAAAACCCTCCTACATAAAAAGCATCTTCCAGATGAAATGCCCACGCTGCCGACGTGGAAAATTATTTCAGGAGCATAGTGCTTATAATTTCAAGCATACCTTCAGCATGCATGAAAAATGTAGTGTATGCTCACAGAAATTTGATATGGAACCCGGCTTCTGGTATGGTACAGGTTATGTAAGCTATGCGCTTACAGTTGCTTTTTCTGTCGCCAGCTTTATTATCTGGTGGATTTTCATTGGTGTATCAATAATTGATAACCGTATCTTCTGGTGGTTAGGGATCAATGCAATTTTCTTAATTATATTACAACCCTGGCTGATGCGATTAAGTAGAACAATCTACCTATATTTTTTTGTTCGCTACGATAAAGATTATGCGGCATCCAGACCTCAGGAGTTTGATTACTGATATGCACCCATTTCGATTTTTACTTTGAAGTTTTAAACTTCCCGTATTCCTCACACATCCTTATGTGCATCATCCAGTATATCTCGGATGATATTCTGATGCCTGAGTGCCATATCACTTAATTCAAGATCGATGGCATTGGTACTTTTCCAGATTTCAATCAAAGAAAATATTAACGAGAGAAGCAGGCTGATCAAGCTTGCGGCAAACAGGATATACGCAGCTGCATGATTACCTGTAAAAATAAGATACATCGTTACAACACAAAGTAAGAAACTTAACACACCCAGCGCCTGCATGTTTCTGATTAATCGGATCCGTACATGCAGACTTGCAATCTGACGACGAATATTCTGACTTTCCTCTTTGGTATATTGTTCATGAAGACGACGCACAAGATTAGCCAAAGCCAGAAAACGATTGGTATAAGCCAGCATTAGCAAAGTGATTGCCGGGAATAACAATGCCGGTGTATTAATTGAAAGATCAGACATAGCTCTACGAATATACAGATTATTGTTTCACGTAAAGCATACTCATTTCATAGATTAAATCTTTCTCTGTGTCTCTGTTACTCTGTGCCTCTGTGTTAAATAATTAATTCATCACAGAGACACTAAGACACAAAAAGTC
>CAZZJD010000146.1:0-5063 GCA_964654305.1 uncultured Chitinophagaceae bacterium | reverse complement strand
CGTGTGGCTTTATCAGGATTAACCATTGCTGAATATTTCCGTGATGGAGATGGTCAGGGTAAAGGGAAAGACATCTTATTCTTCGTAGATAATATCTTCCGTTTCACACAGGCTGGGTCTGAAGTATCGGCGTTGTTGGGACGTATGCCATCAGCGGTGGGTTATCAACCTACACTGGCTACTGAAATGGGATTGATGCAGGAGCGTATCACTTCTACTAAAAATGGTTCTATCACTTCTGTACAGGCGGTATATGTACCGGCAGATGACTTAACGGATCCTGCTCCGGCTACAACTTTCGCGCATCTTGATGCTACTACGGTATTGGATCGTAAGATCGCTGACTTAGGTATTTATCCTGCTGTAAATCCACTTGAATCTACTTCAAGGATCTTAACTCCTGCTATTGTAGGTGACGCTCATTACAATTGCGCAAACAGAGTGAAACTTATTTTACAACGTTATAAAGAATTACAGGATATTATTGCCATCCTCGGTATGGATGAATTGAGTGAAGAAGATAAAATGACCGTACAACGTGCACGTAAAGTACAGCGTTTCCTTTCTCAACCATTCCATGTAGCGGAAGCCTTTACCGGGCTGAAAGGGGTATTTGTGAGCATTGAAGATACGATCCGCGGATTTAATATGATTATGGATGGAGAAGTAGATGAGTATCCGGAAGCTGCGTTCAACTTAGTTGGTACCATCGAAGATGCAATTGAAAAAGGAAAGAAACTTTTAGCATCAGCTAAAGGATAATCTTTAAGATTCTTATTATGCAATTAGAAATATTAACTCCCTTAGGCAAAGCATATAGCGGCGAGGTTTATGGTGTGCAAATGCCAGGACTTACCGGTAGTTTTGAAGTGCTAAATAATCATGCACCCTTGGTGAGTGCCCTGAAAGCCGGCAAGTTGAAGATTCTTTTGGAAAAGAATAAGCAATCCTATTTTGAAATTGAAAGCGGTTTTGTAGAAGTGCTGAATAATAAAGTGACCGTAATGGTGGAGGCAAGTCGCCCTGTCTGATATTTCAATTACATAAACATAAATTTTAAAGGACCTTTCATAGGTCCTTTTTTGTGTATCCCCCATTGGATAGCTTGTCCCGCTTAAAGCGGGAGGGACTTAGGGAGGAAGATAAAATTAGTATTGTGTTAAACCCAGTGTCACTTGTGCCGATGAGATTCACGCAGATTGCATCTGCTATCATAGTCTATTATCTTTTTCCTGAATGTCCTTCCACTGCATCCTCCCGCCTTTGCTGGACAAGCACTCAGTAAGGGGAATAAATAACCTGTAAATGATGAATTTAAAAAAAAGAGCCGTATAAAACGGCTCTTTTATTACATAATTATTTGAGATTATCCAATGGTATGTCTTGCCTTAGCAAGTGTCTTGTCTTTTTCCGGCTCACCTAAGGGTTTATCTTTTGCGAAATCAACCAAGATGGGAGCAGCTACAAAGATCGAAGAGTATGTACCCGTAATTACTCCAATCAACATGGCGAAAGCAAATCCTCTGGTTACTTCACCACCGAAGATGAAGAGGATTAAAAGTGTTAAGAATACCGTAAGTGATGTCATAATCGTACGTGACAAAGTATCGTTTATTGCTTTATTCAGAATTGTGGTTTTATCCTTGCCAAACATTTGACGACTGTATTCCCTAACTCTGTCGAATACGATTACTGTATCATTCATGGAGAAACCAATTACGGTAAGTACCGCAGCAATGAAATGCTGATCGATCTCAAGCGGGAAGGGAACTATATTTCTAAGGAATGAGAAAACAGCCAGTGTAACCAACACGTCATGCAATAAGGCTACAATCGTACCCACAGAATATCTCCAGTCGCGGAAGCGGAAGAAGATATAAAGCGTAATGATGAAGAGTGAAACGATGGTTGCCATCAATGCCCCTTTCTTCAGATCGTCGGAAATAGTCGGCAATACTGTTTGTGAACTTTGTTTGAATTGTGTTCTGAAAGTTTCCAGTGAAGTGCCCTGAGGCAGGAATCCGGATAAGCCTTCAAATAATTTTGCTTCAACAATGGAGTCTACCTGCTGACCAGGTTCTTCGATCATATAGTCGGTAGTAATGTTCAGCTGTTTGGTGGTCCCTACTGTTTTGATAACAGGGTATTTGCCAAATGTTTTATGCAACACATTGCGGACTTCATCATTGTTCATCTCTTTATCAAACGCAATCGTGTAACTGCGACCTCCTTTAAATTCTACTCCGTAATCAAAGCCATTAAATACAGCGGCTACTCCCAGTATCAATACAACAATGGAAATGCCGTAAGCAATTTTTCTGTATTCAATAAATTTATAAGCAGCATGTTTAAATACGCGACGTGAGACGGTAGTGAAATATTCAAAATGTCTGGATTTGTTGGTCCACATTTCTGTTACAAGACGAGATACCAGAATGCCGCAGAATAAGCTGAGCAGAATACCGATGATCTGCGTAGTTGCGAAGTTTAATACTGGGCCTAATCCAAAATAAAACAGAATGATAGCTGTAAGAAGTGTTGTTACATGTGCATCCAACACAGGGGCGAGAGATCGCTGATATCCATCGTTCACCGCGCTTACATAACTTTTACCTCTTGTAAGTTCATCTTTAATTCTTTCAAAGATGATCACGTTTGTGTCTACTGCCATACCGATGGTAAGTACAAGGGCAGCAATACCGGGAGCAGTAAGTGTGGCACCCAAAGAGCTGAGTACGCCTACTGTAAATAATAAGTTTAAGATCAAAGCGATGTTAGCAATCCATCCACCCGTGTTATAGTATACAAGCATTAATAGGAAGATGACAATAAAAGAGATCACAAAAGCCATGGTGCCTCCTTTGATTGCTTCAGCGCCAAGGGTAGGACCTACCACTTGTTCCTGTACGATCTTTGCAGGGGCAGGAAGTTTACCGGTTTTCAAAATTGCAGCTAGATCCTGAGCTTCCTGTATGCTGAAACTACCCGAGATTACTGAGTTCCCTCCGGAAATAGCTTGATTCACTCGGGGGGCAGAATATACATAGTCATCCAACACGATGGCTACGGCCTTACCCACATTATCGCCAGTTAATTTTTCCCACATACGGGCACCTTTATTATCCATGCCCATAGTTACCTGAACCTCCCCATTACGGCTATCAACATCCTGTCCAGCTGCAATGACAGATTCTCCGCTAAGTTTAGGTTTGTCAGAACCTGCTACAGTTTTAATTGCAAATACTTCCAATAAGCTTTCTCCGGCTTTATTTTTTACGGGCTTGGCTCCGTAATAAAATTTCAGAGTAGAAGGTAATATGGAGGTAACTGCATCCAGCTTAGTGTACGAAGAAAAAGTGGCTGTATCTCTCACATAAACGAACCCGATCGTAGCCATAGAACTGGGTGATACATTGTTGCCGGGTGTTTGTAATAATTTAGAGAAAGGGTTGTCGTTTCCTGCATTGGGTTTGGGGTTGTTAACTTTTGCAGCTGTAGAATCTCCAGATGAAATAGTGGTATCATTTAGTGTGCCTGACAAATAAGCTTTTACTTTGGCATCTATCGGCTGAATCGTTTGTACAAAAAAGTTTTGATCTACCGAATATGTCTCCCAAAACTCAAGATTGGCAGTAGCCTGTAAATATTTTCTGACTCTTTCTGGATTGTCAACACCAGCCAGTTCAACGGTAATGATACCTTTGGCCTGATCGAGGTTTAGGTTTGGCTGTGCTACACCAAACTGATCTATACGGGCACTCAGGCGATCGAAAGTTCTTTTTACCGCCTGATTAGCTTCTGTGCGAATCACTTCGATAACCTGATCATCTGTAAAGGTTACTTTAATAGCACTGGATTGAGCCCCAGCAAAAAGGCCTGCCAATTTAGCTCCGGGATTGGCTTCTGCATATGCTTGTTTGAAAAGGGTTACATAATCTGCATCACTATTGGCTTTTTTCTTAGTAGCAGCTTCTAATGCTTTGTTCAAGCCAGCATCTTTAGGATTGTTACTCATTGAACGAATCAACCCATCCAATCCTACTTCGAGCGTAACACTCATTCCGCCCTGAAGATCCAACCCTAAATTTAACTCTTGCTCAGCAGCCCTTTGATAAGAAAGTTTAGGGTAGAGAATCGGTATGTTAATGATTTCTTTTTCTTTGAGGCTATCAACATATCTTCTGTACACAGCATTTCTGGCAGAGTCCTGCGTGAGTTTATCGGCAGATCCGAAATTCTTTTTTACGAAACGATCTGCTTTTTCTTTCTGAGTATTTTCAAAGTTATTCACGATCCAGGTAAAACTCAACTGGTATAAGGAAATAACGATGAGTGCAATTGCAAAAAAACGTACCAAGCCTTTTAGTGCCATAGTGATATATTTTGAAGTCTTTTTAAGGAGGGCAAAGATAGGGGTTTGCCGCTGAAACTCATGGACTAGTATTGGCTTTGATGAAGCGAAAATGAAGGGGATGGAGTTTTTTTGAACAACTGCTGAAAAAGTCATTAACATGTAATACTTTCGCGGCCGTTAAAATTGAAATATGAGCATACAAATTTCCTCTTTATTAGATCGTTTTGCAGAACCCGAAACCCTTAAAATGGCCAAATTAGGTCGTGAGTTAAGAGCCAAAGGGATTGATGTGATTGATCTTAGTCTGGGATAGCCCGACTTTGATACACCTACCCACATTAAAGAAGCGGCAAAAAAAGCGGTGGATGATAATTACAGTCATTACACACCGGTGCCCGGATATTTAGATCTTAGAGAAGCGGTTTGTGCAAAGGTCGGTCCCCCGTCCGGGATGGCTGGATCGGCCCCGAACATAGACCGCCCGGCGGGCCGGGCCTATCCTCGGTGCATGTATGACCTCGTTCTCCGAAATGGAACCGTGATCGACGGCTCGGGCAGCCCGCGCCGGGTCGCCGACGTCGCCGTGCAGGACGGCAGGATCGCCGCCGTGGGCACCGGCCTCGGGCCGGGCAAGCGCGAGATCGACGCCGCGCGCCTCCTGGTCACGCCGGGCTTCGGTCTGCAACTCTGGGACGGTCCGGTCACCACC
>CAZZJD010000145.1:0-5073 GCA_964654305.1 uncultured Chitinophagaceae bacterium | reverse complement strand
AAAGTAGATACAACGAAAAAACGAGACGAATTCGTCTCGTTTTTTTTATTAAGGGTGATCCCGACACGATTCGAACGTGTGACCCACAGCTTAGAAGGCTGTTGCTCTATCCAACTGAGCTACGGGACCTATTTGGGCTGCAAAGATAATTTGGATGTTGTTTGCTTCCAAAACAAGTGCTGTTTTTCGTTGATTGTTATTCCTTTCTTTCTTGAAAAATCCATAACGAATGGGGGAAAAACATTTTTTTTTAAAAAAACTTGCATATTTCAAATGAACGGCTAATTTTACGTACTACTTCATTAGAGTACCCATTTAATCCGATCTCCTCCCGAAATTCCATTTCCAACTTCCTGTGATTATTTTCTAATCTGTACATTTTTTTTTATGAAAACTATTCACAGCCAATTTCTTATTATCTCATTACTTTTTTTACATCTTTCCTCTGTTGCTTTAAACCCATTGCCTGAAGTGACGTCCCTTAAATGGGATATTAAAGATCAACGAGTTACAATTTCTTGGTCAGCAATTTCAGATGAGTCGGATATTGTATACTTCATAGAAAAAAGCCATGATGGCAAAGCCTTTACTTCTGCTGGAGTTGTACTGGGGGGCTTTCAAAATAACAATCAATTTGTTTTTACTTATCGACTGAAATATCAATCTGGCATTCACTATCGTATCAAACAGGTGAATAAAGCGGGTGATATGCGGGTGCTAGATGAAAAAATATTATAAGAAACTGTTGGTTCTCTTATAGGTAAATAAGCCGTCTCTATTCTTAGAGAGGGCTTTTTATTTGAAATTTAAAAGGGTTTATGTCCATAAAGAGTGCCTTCCGTTCGAAGAATCTTAAATCGCACGAACATATCTTCTTTGAACCAATTTTCCTTATGTGCCTTTTGAATTGCATCCACATGATGATGCATGTTATAAGCGAATTGTTTCATTTTAGCTTTACTCTCCCAAACCGAAAAAGTTGCTTGTCTCAGAAAAGGATTTTCACCAATGCCAACAGAGAAAAGATAGCCTTCTGCTTTGTGCATATCATGGGAAGCCCCTTCTACATGTTTCCAAAACCTTTTTCTTTTGGACACGCGAATTGTTGCGCGGGTAAGAATTCCAATCATTCCTTCATAGTCTGATTTGGCGGGAAGTTCACCAAATGCTTTCTTCCCGTCCCACAATCCACGTCCCTCTAAAGGTTTTAAAGCTATCGTATAAATCTCGCAACCAAAGAACTTCCACCAGGCATTGATAAAAGAACCATAAATTTTTTTTCTCAAGTTTTCAGCCGTTAGGGATAAGGCTGACTCACCCTCAGATGAATCAACAACGGCTAATAAGCCATACTGCTGCCAGTCGGCAATTTTGCTAAAAGTATCGCCCTGCCCGCAGCCAAATGCTTTATGAAATTTTATCTTTCTGCTTAAGATTAATGGAATCCTGTGCAGTGCCATGGCAGTAAGCGCAAAATAGATATATCGCTTCCTATAGCGAACCAACGTAAAAAAAGCATACATATGCGCACGAAGTTAGGGAAAACAAGCATTGTTCAAAAAGTGAAGCATCCGGATTATGCTGTGGATAATAAAGCCCCTTAATTCCTGTCTGAAACTCTTATATTTGTCGCCCTACAAAAATGTTTATAACGTGCGATTAAAAAGTCTGGAAATCAAAGGGTTTAAGAGTTTTGCCGACAAGACCATATTAAGTTTTGATGAAGGGGTGACTGGTATTATTGGTCCTAACGGTTGCGGAAAAAGTAATATCATAGATAGTATCCGCTGGGTAATTGGAGAACAAAAAATCAGTCATCTTAGAAGTGAAAATCTGGAGAGCCTCGTTTTTAACGGGTCAAAGTCCAGAAGTGCCTCCGGTTTGGCTGAGGTGAGTCTCACTTTTGAGAATACACGCAATTTGCTTCCTACCGAATTTAATACGGTTACCGTTACCCGTAAATTCTACAAAAGTGGAGAAAGTGAATACAGGTTGAACGATGTGCAGTGTCGTTTGAAAGATATACAGAATCTTTTTTTGGATACGGGTGTAAGTACGGATAGTTATGCGATCATTGAGCTAGGTATGGTTGATGATATCATAAAGGATAAAGATAACAGTCGTCGCCGTATGTTGGAGCAGGCAGCCGGCATTACCATCTATAAAACCAGAAAAAAAGAGGCCAAGTCGAAACTGGATGCCACTGAGCAGGATTTAGCGCGTATTGAAGATTTGTTGTTTGAGATCAACAATCAGTTGAAAACCCTTGAGAATCAGGCAAAGAAAGCTGAGAAATATCATGAGTTAAAGAAGGAGTATAAATTGCTTAGTGTTGAATTAGCAAAGGCAGCACTGGAAGGATTTCAGCTATCATGGAAGACATTGAATGAACAATTGGATGCAGAGACCAATAGAAAAGTAGAAATAGAGGCAGGCTTAGCGACTGGAGAAGCGGCTATAGAACAAGAGAAATCAACTTTCATAGAAAAGGAGCGGGAATTGCAGCAGAAGCAGCAGGAATTCAATGATCTTTTACAACAGATTCGTACAAAAGAAAATGAAAAAAATCTGGCGCAACAGAGTCTTAGTTTTTTGCAGGAAAAAGAAAAAAATCTGAATCAAGCCATTCAGCGAGATTCTGATCAGCTAAGAGGGGTTGATGAAAGTATTTTGTTCTCCCAACAACAATTGGCTGAAGAAGAAAAAGCATTGAATAAGATAAGCGGTCAACTGGAAGGAGTTCGTCAAAATGTAGATGCGACACGTATTGTTTTTGATGAAAAGCGCTTGGCTGTTGATACCTTAAGAAGGGATAATCAGCAAATTCAAAGACAACATTTTGATATTGAGAAGCAGGTGGCTGTTGCCGAAACTGGTTTGCAGAATCAGCAGCGTCTTGTTGGTCAATTAAAGGATGAACAACAAGCACGTTCCGAGCAGCTTCAATTGCTTGAAGAGGAAAAGCAAAAACTGATTCACGAGCGGGAAAATAAGACGCAGGAATTAACTCAGTTGCAAGAACAGCATAATTTAACTAAGGATCAGATCCTGGAAGCGCAGTCTGATCTTGAAAAATTACGTAACGAGTTGGCGGATGAGAATCGTAAACTGGATGCCAAAAAGAATGAGCATGCATTGCTGAAAAGTCTGATTGATTCAATGGAAGGGTATCCGGATAGCGTTAAGTTTTTGCATAACAATGCGCAGTGGAAAAGAGATGTTCCTTTGCTGAGCGATGTGATGGTTTGTAAGGAGGAATACCGTACAGCTATTGAAAGTTTGCTGGAACCTTATCTTAACTACTATGTAGTAGATCATATGCAGGAAGCAATAGCAGCTGTGAATCTGTTGCATGCCAATCAAAAAGGAAAGGCTAACTTTTTTATTCTAGATCAAATCAATGAACAATCGAGAACCTCTGTTGTACCTCAGGGTGCTGTTGCTGCACTGGATGTGGTAGATGTAGAGGATCGATATCGTTCACTTGCCAATTATTTATTAGGCAATGTTGTCATTGCTGCCGATCCGGAACAAATTGAAAAAGGATTTGGAGGCACTGTACTGGATCAGACAGGTAAATATTACAGAGGAAAATATACCTTGAGCGGTGGTAGTGTAGGGCTCTTTGAAGGTAAAAAAATCGGTCGTTCCAAAAATCTTGAGCGCCTCCATGATGAAATAGTTGCTCAGGAGAAAGTGGTGTTGGATCTGCAGCACACAATTCAGATGCGCCATAATGAAGTGATTGGGTTTAATCAGCAGCTTAAGGAAGTTGCAATCAAAGAGACAGAGGCAGCAATCAATCAACTGATTAATAAAATTTATTCTGTTGAAAATAAGATTGAAAATTTGAATGCTAACGAGCAAAGATCTGTACAAAGGATACAGGAGCTTGAGCAGCAGATTACACATTCAGACGGTACACTCTCAGAAAATAAAAATAAATTATCGGAAGCCAATCAATTGCTATCCGGTATTGCAACGCAGGTTCAAGAAGCAGAGGTTCTATTTAAAGATGCGGAAGCTGCTTATAACCTAGCGAACGGATCTTTTAACGAGATCAATCTTAATATTACCCGTCAGCAAAGTAAAGTAACAGGATTAAAACAGGAGCTTGAGTTCAAAAATAATCAGCTCCAGAATCTAAAAAAGCAAATTGATGACAATACTTTACACCTAAGTGAAACTACAACACAAAAAGGTGATGCTGATATCAAACTCAAAACGGCATCAGAACAGATCGTTCAGTTGCTTGGTAAAAAAGAGATTGATGAACGAGCGCTTAATGAGGCAGATCAGGCGTATTATAACTTAAGAAATCTGTTGGGGGATAAAGAAAGCACACTCCGACTTAAATTAAAAGAGAAGGAGCAGGCTGACCAGTTGATCAATGAAATAAAAGATAAATTAAATGACCTTAAACTCCATTTGAGTGGCACTAAAGAAAGGCTAAGTGTAGAATTTAAAGTTAATATTGAGGATGTAATTGAAGAGCCCCGAACAGGAGAAGAGTCAGTAGATGAATTACAGGCATCCGTAGATAAGATCAAAAAGCGTATTGAAAATCTGGGTGAGGTAAATCCTACAGCGATTGAAGCTTTTGAAGAAATGCGCAAGCGTTATGAATTTATTGTAGAGCAAAAAAATGATCTGGTTACAGCAAAAGAATCTTTATTGCAAACCATTCAAGAAGTAGAAGCTACAGCCAATCAAAGGTTTCTCGATACCTTCAATCAAGTAAGAGAGAATTTTCAAAAAGTATTTAAAGCCTTATTTACCGAAGAAGATACAGCCGATATGATTCTGGAGAATCCTGATAATCTGGCTGAGACTGGTATAGATATTGTGGCAAAACCAAAGGGTAAGCGACCCAGTAGTATTACGCAATTGAGCGGGGGAGAAAAAACACTCACTGCAACAGCTATGTTATTTGCGATTTATCTCATTAAGCCGGCACCATTCTGTATTCTCGATGAGGTGGATGCGCCACTAGATGATGCAAACGTGAGCAAGTTTACCAATATGATTCGTAAATTCAGCGAGAACTCTCAATTCATTATTGTTACCCACAAT
>CAZZJD010000144.1:0-5075 GCA_964654305.1 uncultured Chitinophagaceae bacterium | reverse complement strand
AAACGAATAAAATTATTTTAATGAGGTGGATAGGTATCCTACCTTTACCCTCAAATTAACTGTATATGCCCTCTTTCGATATTGTCTCCAAAGTAGATGCTCAGGCACTGGATAATGCGGTGAACGTAACCACGAAGGAAATCACCAATCGATTTGATTTCAAAGGAAGTCATGTGGTGATTGATCTGAATAAAAAAGAATTCAAAGTTTCCATTGAAGTAGAAGATGAGATGAAGCTGCGGCAGCTAATCGATGTATTGATCAATCGCGCACATAAACAAGGCATTTCCCCGGAGGCATTCGACCAGAGTAAGGCTCCTGTGCAAAGTGGGAAGCTTGTTAAGCAGGAAGTACTGGTTCGCAACGGACTAAAGCAGGAAGATGCCAAGAAAATCGTCAAGCTTATAAAAGACAGCGGCTTGAAAGTGCAGGCCTCTATCAACGATGATCTGGTAAGGGTAACCGGAAAGAAGATCGATGATTTGCAGGAGGTTATCCAGGCATCAAAAGGCTGGAACTTAGGGGTTCCGCTTCAGTATGAGAACATGAGATCCTAAAAGTTACTCTTTCTATATTTTGGCGACTTGACTCAGAGTTCCTATCTTCGCTTCCCTTTTAAAAAATCGCACGGTCGGAATCGTGCACAAATCAATAAGTCATGAAAAAAGATTTGCATCCCTCAAGCTACCGTTTCGTTGTGTTCAAAGACATGAGTAATGGTTATTCTTTTCTTACCCGTTCTACAGCGAATTCAAAAGAGACAGTAAAATGGGAAGATGGTAATGAGTATCCCGTTATTAAACTGGAGATCTCCAATACAAGCCATCCTTTCTTTACCGGACAGAATGTACTGGTAGATACAGCCGGACGTATTGATAAATTCAAGAAGAAGTACGCGAAGAAATAATTGCTTTAATACAAAACTTAAAAGTCAAAAGTCAAAACGTAAAAGTTTGCTTTTGACTTTTTTTATTTCTGCTAGGCTCTCTAACAAATTAAATATCCCCCTTTGGAGAGCCTGTCCCGCCAAAGCGGGAGGGACTTAGGGGGAGGATAAAAATTTTGCTTACACATTAAACCTAAAATGCATCACATCACCATCTTTCACCGGGTACTCTTTCCCTTCAATTCTTAATTTTCCTGCATCGCGACAGGCAGCTTCGCTTTTATATTGGATATAGTCGGTAAAACTGATCACTTCCGCTTTAATGAATCCTCTTTCAAAATCAGTATGGATTACGCCAGCACACTGAGGGGCTTTCCAGCCTTTATGAAAAGTCCAGGCACGTACTTCCTGCACACCCGCGGTAAAATAGGTTTGCAGATTCAGAAGATTATAAGTGCTCCTGATCAAACGATTCAATGCAGGCTCTTGCATTTTATATTCATCCATGAATAATTGCTTGTCATCCGGATCTTCCATTTCACTGATCTGCGCTTCGATGGTATTATTCATCACAATGATCTGGGCATCTTCATCCTTAACGGCTACTGCCAGTGCTTCAGAAAATTTATTACCTGTATGCATACTGGCTTCATCCACATTGGCAACATACAATACCGGTTTGGCGGTCAGTAAGAATGAATCAGCTATGGCCGGAAGTTCAGCACTGCTGAGATCTAATGTACGGACACTCTTGCCCTGCTCAAGGCAAGTCTTACACTTTAATAAAACTTCCAGTTCGGCTTTTGATTTGGCATCACCGGCTTTGGCTTGCTTTTCGATACGCTGAATTTTCTTTTCAACGGTTTCCAGATCTTTAAGCTGCAATTCCGTGTCGATGATCTCTTTATCTCCTACTGGATTAATAGCGCCTTCTTCTCTCAATACATTTTCATCTTCAAAGCACCGGATTACATGGATGATGGCATCCACTTCACGGATATTCGCTAAGAATTTATTGCCTAATCCTTCTCCTTTACTCGCTCCCTTCACCAGACCCGCAATATCTACAATTTCAATTTGTGTGGGAACGATCTTTTCCGGCTGCACCAGATCGGCGAGTTGTTGTAGTCTTTCATCAGGCACATCCACCAATCCCACATTGGGTTCGATGGTACAGAAGCGATAATTACTTGCCTGCGCTTTGGCACTGTTGCTGACCGCATTGAATAAAGTTGATTTTCCTACATTAGGCAGACCCACAATTCCGGCTTTTAATCCCATGACAAAAAATATTTTTTGAGGCCGCAAAGATAGGGGAGAATGAGGGTTGTAGGTTGTGGGATGTGAGGTTGATTTTATCGGTTGGTATTGTATACTGCATAGAGATGGTGCCATGGTGTCAGGATGTCAAGGTGTCGCCGAATCGATAAGATATAAATATATAGCGCCAGCCAGACAAAACGCGCGGAGCGATCGGGTTTGCCTTGAATTTTCTTTGCTTACTTTCTTTGTTTCAGACAAAGAAAGTAAGGGGAATTATGCGTGTGAAATAAGTTTTTTGTAAAAAGATATTCTTATGTTGAATAAATAAAAATAAATCGAACTTCATTTAAAAAAAATCCAGATTTATCGGAATAAGTCTTTATTTTCCATCATGGCTTTGAGCAGAATCTGGAGTGCATTTATTCTGACCGCTATTCTGGCGGCACTTTTCCGTTTTATTACGATTCCTGAGTATCAGGATATTTTTTACTGGATGGTAGTGGGTAAGGCAGATGATCCAGCAAACCTTACAAAGGTCGATGGGTTGATTGAAACCTGTAAGGGTGCGGTAACGATCTGTCTGAATCTAATAGGCATCATGGCTTTATTCATGGGGCTCATGTCGATTGCAGAGAAAGCTGGCGGTATTCGGTTTTTATCTCGGATCATTGGTCCGTTCTTTTCTAAAATATTTCCGGAAGTGCCAAAGGGACATCCGGCATTCGGTCACATGATGATGAATTTTAGCGCCAATCTATTGAATTTGGATAATGCAGCCACGCCATTTGGTCTGAAGGCGATGGAAAGTTTACAGGAATTGAATCCGCAGAAAGAAAGAGCCAGTAACGCGCAATTAATGTTTTTATGTCTGCATGCCTCCGGCTTGACCCTGATTCCTGTCACGATTATTGCTGCACGGGCGTCAATGAAAGCCGAAAATGCGACAGATATATTTGTGCCCTGTATGGTAGCCACTTTTGCAGCTACGATGGCAGCGATGCTGATCGTTTCATTCAAACAAAAGATCAATATTCTGCAGCCGGTTATTCTCGGATGGATACTGGGTATATCTGCGATCATTGCTTCTTTGGTATTGTATCTAACTTCTTTGAATGCCGATGATATGCAGTCGTTCTCCAAAGTGCTGAGCAATGGTTTGTTGTTATTTATTTTTTTAATTGTTGTCCTAGGAGGCTTGTATAAAAAAATTGATTTGTTCGATGCTTTTATTCAGGGTGCTAAAGGCGGATTTGAGACGGCTGTGCGGATCATTCCTTATCTGGTGGGTATGTTGGTGGCTATCAGTATGCTCCGCACCAGTGGTACTTTTGAAATCGTTATCAGTGGTTTCAAACAATTTTTTATGTGGTTTGGCGCTGATACACGATTTGTGGATGGGTTGCCTACGGCACTGATCAAACCCTTGAGTGGCAGCGGTGCCAGAGGGATGATGTTTGATACGATGAAGACGTTTGGAGTGGATTCGTTTGCCGGCAGGCTGGCCTGTATTTTACAGGGCTCGAGCGATACCACCTTTTATGTAATTGCGGTTTATTTTGGATCGGTGGCCGTAAGACAAACTCGTTATGCAGTAGGGGCGATGTTGTTGGCAGATTTAGTAGGTATTCTTACCTCGATTGCTATGGCTTACTTGTTTTTCGGGTATGCGTTATAATTATTTTTTTAAAAGATTGCCTTGAACCAAAAAGAACTTTTTTTTATTCGCATTTCATTTATTGTAAGTCTGATCTTATGCGGAGTGAAATTTTTTGCTTGGTATGTCACCGATTTGCTGGTGATATTATCTGATGCTTTAGAGTCGATCATTAATGTGGTAGGTTCTGCTTTTGCCTGGTATAGTATTTATTTGTCGGGCAAGCCGCGAGATAAGGAACATCCTTACGGTCATGGGAAGATTGAGTTTTTCTCCATTGGTTTTGAAGGCGCCATGATTTTGCTGGCCGGGTTATTGATTTTATTTGAAGCCGTGCATTTATTCATACAGCCGCAAGTTGCGATACAGTCTGCCATCAGTTTCTGGCTGATGTTATTTACGGGTGCGGCCAATTTTTTATTAGGATTAACACTGGTACAGAAAGGGAAAAAATTCAACAGCGTGACATTGCAGGGTAATGGAAAGCATATCATGAGTGATAGTTATACCAGTGCAGGCGTACTGGTGGCAGTGGCACTTATTTATTTTACAGGACTGCAATGGATTGATCCGGCAGCTTCCGTTGTTGCTGGAATTATAATTGTGATTACAGGTTTCAGATTATTGCGTAAATCGGTTCGTGGACTTATGGATGAAGCTGATCCGAAAATAGTACAAGAAATTATTGATGTATTGATAAGGAATCGTAAGGATACGTGGATCGATGTGCATAATTTACGCGTGCAGCGGTACGGCAACTATTATCATGTTGATTGTCATGTTACTTTACCCTTTTATTATTCGCTCACGCAGGTGCATGATATCATTACTGAAATGGATCAGGAGTTGAATGCACAGTTTGAGGGAGGAAGCATTGAATTTTTTATTCATACCGATCCTTGTATGGATTATAGTTGTGCCCATTGTTCGCTCTCTGATTGTAAAGAGCGAAGGCATCCTTTTGCCGAAAAGATCGAATGGAATGAAGAAAATTTATTACCTAATAAGCGGCATGCGTTTCCGGAGTGATGATAATCGTTGATCGTTTATCGTCGTTCGTTTCTCGCCTATCGATGATAAGAGAAACGGATGGCGCTCACGGGGGGGGTATTATCATTCTTTCCCCTTTACAGACTTGATAAACTTTACAAACTCATATAATCCCTTCTCAAATCCTTCATCATAATCTCTCACTAAAAATTCATCTGAATCATTCCGGCTGAATTCATTCACTTCTTTCAGGCTGTAGGAATCCATCCCAACTGTTTGCAC
>CAZZJD010000143.1:0-5113 GCA_964654305.1 uncultured Chitinophagaceae bacterium | reverse complement strand
ACTTTGGATTTTCAGTCAGGGGCTTCATCGCAACGTACAATAAATGGCGGAGGCGCAAATACTGGAATTAGTTTGACAGGTGGTATATATAACGCTTCCGGAGCAACTCATATTATTAATGCAGATTTAGGAATAGATGCTTCAACGGTACAATTGCATAACAATTCAACGGGGGGTATGAATTTTGGAGGAGCTATTTTTATAAATGCCAATACTGTTCAGTTTGGCGGTTCTGGTTCCGGGAATTTTACAGTTACAGGTGTATTACAAGGAACGGGTGGAAGTTTAACTAAAACAGGTTCGAACACTCTTAATATCAATACAGCGGCTACTTACACGGGTACAACTACCATTAATCAGGGTACTCTTACTTTGGGAGTAGCGAATGCATTACCTGTAGGTTCTTCTGCAGGTGTTATTCGTTTTGCTACGAACGCAAATTCTACTTTCAATCTTGGTTTATTCAATCTTGGTTCAAGTACAACGGCTGCCAACTCAGCCGGGGCACTTGATTTTGATGTGAATACTACGATAAACTTAGGAGCATCTGGTACTAATTCATATTACTTTAAAGCATCCAATGGACAAACCTGGGATGCGACAACGATTACAATTAACAACTGGACAGGTATTCCTGGTGTAACAGGAACAGGAAGAAAAATATTTATTGGAAGTGATGGTACAGGTTTAACAGCAGCCCAATTGGCAAAGATTTCTTTTAATGGTTTTACAGGTGCGGTACAGTTGAGTACAGGAGAAGTAGTACCTGCTAATATTGTTTGGTCGAATAATTCTACTTTAACAGCTTGGTATACCAATACAAACTGGACTCCCAACACTGCATCTAATGCATGGGGAACAAGTTCAGTTGCACAATTTCAGAACACCGGTTCTGCAACAACTGCTCGTATTGCAATAAATACATCTTCATTATCAATAGGTGCTGTCGAAATCGCTTCTACCAGGACAAGAACTTTAACTATTGATAATAGTTCTAATACTACTGGTACACTTACATTAAATGGTGCATCCATTAATGGAGTTGCCAATACGATTCTTAGAAATGCAAGTAACTCATTGCTTACTTTACAAGATGGTAATAGTGCTATGGGGATTGCTTTGGGTAATTCTACAGCAAATGTTATAAATACTGACGGTGTCGGTGGTATAACTATAAGTTCAATTATATCTGGAACATCTAGAAATATTACTAAGGTTGGTTCAGGAACTTTAACCCTTAGTGGACCAAATACTTATACAGGATCTACAAGCGTTGAGGGCGGGATTTTAAATATCCAAAATGCTCAAGGAACTGGTACTACAGCAGGAGGTGTTACAGTATCATCCGGAGCAGCTCTTGAATTGCAGGGAGCAGCCGTTGGGGCAGAATCTTTATCATTAAATGGCTCGGGTGTATCAAGTGGCGGTGCCTTACGTTTTATTTCAGGTACCAATTCCTGGGGTGGTTTAATTACGCTTGCGGGTGATGCCAGAATAAATGCAGATGCAGGTACAAATACAATTGATGTATCTTCCGGAGATGCTATAAGCGGTAACTTTAATTTAACGGTCGGCGGTGCAGGTAGTTTAACAATAGCAGATCCTATTGCAAATGGAGCAGGTACACTTACCAAAGACGGTAATGGAACGTTAACTTTATCAGCAGCCAATAATTATACAGGTGCTACTACTATTAATGCGGGTACTCTAACACTTGGAGTAGCAAATGCTTTGCCTGTTTCAACGTCAGCAGGAACTATCCGTTTTGCAAACGGCACTCCAACGCTTAATCTTGGATTATTTAATCTTGGGTCCGGTACATCTTCTGCCAATTCAGCGGGAGCATTGGATTTTGATGTCGCTACAACATTCAATCTTGCTTCAACCGGTTCTTACAATTATTATTTTAAAGCTTCAGGATCTGAGGCTTGGGCTGGTTCTGTAACCATCAATAACTGGTATGGAATTCCAGGTGTTACGGGTTCTGGTAATAAAATATTTATTGGTAATAGTGCAAATCTTACAGCCACCCAACTTACAAAAATTACATTTGCCGGATATACTGGTTGTACGCAATTAAGTACGGGAGAAATAGTGCCAACTGGCGGGATTAATCCTGGTTTTGAAAATACTCCCCCCAGTTCTAATGGTTGGACATTGGAAAGTGGATCGATAACCTGGACTACAGAAGGAAGTGCAAGGTCAGGCAGCAGTCGGTTATCATCAAATGTTACTACAACAAATGCAAGAAAGGCCGAACATACAAGCGGATATTCGGTTGTTGTGCCTAGTACAGGGACAAATTATGTCCATGTGATTGGATATGCATTGGAACATACAAATACAGCAGGAACTGACAACGCCTATGTTGGAGCTACATCACCTAACGGTGGTTCAATAATACAAGGTTTAAATGTAGGTATGACTACTTCATGGCAAAGAATGACGGCAAGTGGAGTGGCAACTAATTCAGCGGCCTACTATCCAGTATTTTACTCTGACGGCAATGGTGGTAATCCTGCGGATAACTTTGCTTTTGATGATATTATTATTTATACATCTACATCTTCATCTGTTGATTTGACCAAACCCAACGCTCCTTTAGGTTTAGCTGTTACGCGCTCCGGAGGAAACAATAATTTAGCTTGGTCAGATGGTACGGATAATGCAACCAATACGAGTGGTATTGAAGGTACACTGATCTTGCGTGCATCCGGAAACAGAACATCATCCATTACTGCATTAAGTAATGCGCTTCTAGATCAGGCCTATTATTCAACATCATCTTCTGTTGGTCCTACCACTATCAGTGATGGTACGAATACATGGACGGTTATAAGTAATGGTACTTCATCCGGATCTTTTTCTGATGCAGGTGCCGGAACAAATTTCACCTATGCGGTGTTTATGCGCGATAAGGCCTTCAACTATTCTTCTGGTGTTGCATCTTATATGCCTGCTCCTCCAACCATTAATTCAACAAGTGGTGTGGTTGCTTCAAGTCCCGGTTCCGGTACTTCAGGATATGTAGGAAATACTATTACCATCAACGGAACCAATCTTGATCTTGTTACTGAAGTAAGAGTGGGCGGATCAGGAGGTACAGTTGTTTCTATTGCAAGTCAAAGTGCAACTTCTTTAACTTTTACTGCTATCAATGCAGGAGGTCAAATATATGTTTCCAATTTAGCCGGAAATACAACCAGCACAGAAACATATACAAATCTCGGATTTATATCTAATGCCGCTACAGACTGGAATAATGCTTCCACCTGGTTAGGCGGTGCTGTGCCTGCGGCCTCTTCTGCAGTTACCATCGCTCACGCTGTAACAGTCAACAGTGCTGTTTCTGCAGCTCCATCTTCTGTTACTATCAACAGTACAAGATCACTTACATTTGGAGCAAGCGGTACATTAACATCTACGAATGTAACCAACAACGGTTCTCTGGTAATGACTGCCGGAGGTACCTTAACCATTGCTTCCGGTGGTACGCTCGCCAATGGTACGAGTACATTTACAAGTGGCAGCGGTACGGTGAGTTTTGCCGGTTCAGGTACAATAACAGGTACAATCAGCTTTAATAATATTCAGGTTAATGGAACAGTAACATTCAGTAATGCCGTTACAGTAAACGGAACATTACGTATCAATGCCAACGGTGCTGTTTCATCTCAGGCACCTCGCTATGGAGCATCCTCTACACTGGAGTATAATACAGGTGGAAACTATGGTCGCTCTACTGAATGGAATGCTACAGGTAATGGTACAATAGGCACTACACAAGGTTATCCGAATAATATTAGTCTTACAGGCAATACAGCTCTCAATTTTCCGAATGGAGAAGTGGCAGTATCGAGAGGAATTGAAGGGAATCTTGCGATCAACTCAGGTTCTTCTCTATATATGGATTTCGGTACACCTGATCCGGGTGTAAGCGCAAGCTTGACCGTTAGAGGTAATGTTACACAAAATGGTAATCTTTCATTGGGTAATGCCAATGGTGGCGATCTTTATATTGGAGGTAACTATACGGAAGCTGCTTCCGGATTTTCAAATAATTTCAGGGGCAGAGCCGTGATCTTTAACGGTACCGGTACACAGGTATTGACAAAAACCGGTGGGGGTACCATCAGTTTTGCCGGAACAGGTGCGGGCGGTTATTTCATAGTAGATAAAACCGGCGGATCGGTTCAGTTAAACAGTTCAACAGCTACCAGCGTGTCAGTTACTCAAAATGCAGGTGATGTTTTACAAATAAAAAATACCGGTTCACTTGATCTGAACGGACAAACATTTACACTGAGCGGAGCAGGTGGAAATATCCTTACGGAAGGAGGAGCACGTAACATAACCAGCACCACTTCTGGAGCCAGATTCGTGATCAGTGGAGATAAAACCGTTCGAACTACATCAAGCGGTACATTAGTATTTGGGTCAAATGTAACTGTCGGATTAAGTTCGATCGTTAATTTTGGTGTCGGACTTTCTACGGTAAATGGAACGCTCGAAATAAATTCGGGGGGTGGCGTAACAACCAATGCACCGGTTTACGGAAGCAGCTCATTATTGAAATATAATTTTGGTGGAGTTTATGGCAGAAATATCGAATGGAGTGCCTCATCAGGTTCAGTAGGTTCTACTGTAGGTTATCCTAACGATGTTCAGGTAAGTAATAATACAACTTTAGATTATCCGAATACAGGAACAGCTGCTTTCTCAACGAATCTATTCGTCGGTCGTGATCTGACGATCGATGCAGGATCAAGTCTGTATATGGATTACGGAAGTGCCCCAACAGGTAATAAAAGCAGTAGACTTACTGTAGCGCGTCATGTCAACAATGCAGGAAATCTAAGTCTGGGTGATGCCGTTCTTGGAGATATTTATGTTGGAGGTAACTGGACCCGTACTGGAACAGTAGGAAGTTTCAATCCAAATTCAAGAGCAGTGTTCTTCAATGGAGCAGGAGATCAGACAATTACACGTACCGGTGGCTCAGGCATATCTACATTTGATTTTCTTAATGTTGACAAATCATCTGGCAACTTGATCATTGCCAATAACATCACCTGTAACAGAACACTCACGTTAACAAGCGGTGATGTTGTTA
>CAZZJD010000142.1:568-5129 GCA_964654305.1 uncultured Chitinophagaceae bacterium | reverse complement strand
CCGCTGATGATCTGTATATCCCAATCATTATGCTGAAGAAAATACTTGAGGGCAGAAATGCTTTTCCCAGAATTGCCTGCAAATGCAACGGCAAGTTCAATATTACTTTTATCATGGATCAAATAACGGGTTTGGATAGCATCGCAACCGGGTCTTTCTTCATAATCAAAATCAAGAAAATTATAACTGTTGAAGATATCATTCGGATTCCAGGTGGTGGTCGTGCTCCAGTTGATACGCTGCCTGCCCACTCGAATCAACCAATTGTCCTGCTTGTAACTTGCCCATAATCGCTCCATGTTTGTTATAATAACCATATCATGCGTTTCAGCCCATGTTATAGATGCATCCCATTTGTCGTTTGGATTTTTTAATCTGCTCAGATAATTTTCATGGAGTCTTACTTCATCTCCACTGATCATTCTGTTACGCCATTCTGCTCCCATGCTAAAAGAGGTACTAGGCTGCCATTTCAGATTCATACGATTATGCAAGAGGTGGTTGGAGTAGATGATGGATTGGTCGGGAAAGTTCCAGCTTTGCATGCTTTTAATATAGCCGGACCATTTAAATTGCTGAGTATTATAAATATTTTGACTATACGCATGAGTTGAAAGGATCAATAATATAATCAATGATCTTTTCATGTTATACTTTGTTGGTAAGATGTGTCTTTTCGATTTCCACAACTGCGGTATCGGAAGTAATCCGTCCATCAACTAGTGTAATCACTCTTCGGGCTCTATCAATCACTCGCTGATCATGGGTGGAGAAGATAAAAGTCATGCCTTCTTCTCGATTCAGTTTTTCCATAATGTCCAGTAGGTTGGATGCAGATTTAGTATCTAGATTAGCAGTAGGTTCGTCTGCCAGAATGAATTCGGGTTTAGATGCAAGCGCTCGTGCTACGGCTATTCTTTGTTGTTGTCCGCCTGATAATCGGGCAGGCCTTATATTCATTTTATCATCCAGGCCAATCTGATGAAATAATTGTTTCACTCTGATATCGCGATCCTTTTTCCTTTTACCTTGTAGTAACATGATGAACTCTACATTTTCCCGCGCCGTTAATACGGGTATTAGGTTATAAGATTGAAATACAAATCCGATATGCTGTAGTCTGAATTTGATAAGTGCCGATGGCTTGAGTAAGGTAATATCCGTATCATTGATAAAAATATTCCCTTCGTCAGGTTTGTCCAATCCGCCAATCATATTGAGTAAAGTGGTTTTGCCAGAGCCAGAAGGACCTACCAGCGCCGTGAATTCACCTTTTTCAATATGCAGATGTACTTTCTGTATTGCATGAACCGGAATGCTGTCAGGATTATATGTCTTGCTGATATTATGAGTATCTATTACCGTTTTCATGTGATTTTTTTATAATTTGATGGAAGCTGCCGGTTTCATTTTTAATGTTTTGATCAATGGAATCAGGCTCGATAATAAAGCGGTGGTGATCACAATCCCCATAATTACACTGATTTTATCTGCTGGGAATTCAGGATAGATTTTATTCCCAAAGCCGAAACTCGACATCAGATCTTTTCCCATATTTGAAAAGTCAATACCGGTCCGGCTGAAATAGTTGATTGCTATCCATGCAATCAATAATCCAATTGGAGTACCCGTTAATGTTAGTAATATGGTTTCCAAAATGATTAGCAGATTAATTGATATGGTTGACATTCCTAATGCCATCATCATGCCGATTTCTCTTCTTCGCTCAAGTACTGCCATCAGCATTGTATTGGTAATGCCAAAGGCAAGTGCTAGCATAATGATTATGATAATGATGTATGAGTATTCATCTACAGTCTTAACCAGTAAATTTGTTTCCGGAGATAGTTCTTTCCAATCTGCTACGTGTATTGAATTAAAGTAATCTTTTAAATGATTAAGTGTTACATCAGTTTGATCATCTTGTTTCAGAATGATTGCGATTTCATGTACATTATCGCCAATCCCTAATAATGTATTGAGTTCATATTTTTCAATATATACATTCCTTTCATCAAGTGGGGCATTTACGGTCTGATAAATTCCTGCCACCCGAAATGCAGATGAAATCAGCGCATTACTGCTATCAGTAAATGTGAGAACGATTTTGATCCCTTTTTTTAATTTGAGTTTATCAGCCAGTTTTTTTCCAATAAGTATTTCATTTCTTTTCTGTGTGAATACTTGGCCGTTGATGATTTTTTTATCAATACCTGATACCGGATATTCAGTATTCGGATCAATGCCGTTGATCATTACGCCAGAAGTACCGCTGGCAGCCGAAAGCATACCGGATGTGAGTGTGCGGGCTGTAAAATATTTTATGGTGTTATCCGTATACAATCTTGTCTTGATCTTATTTTGATCAGGCAGTATCATTGATACTTCTTTTTCCTGTAAAAACCCCTTTGCATGTATTTGAAGATGCCCGATCTCGTTGTCAATAACGGTTCGGATGCGATTATTCATCATCCCTTTATATAATGACAAAACAGAAAGACCGGCAAATAAACCTATGATGATTGAGATCATGATGATCATACTTCGGAGTTTATTTCTCCATATATTTCGCCAGGCCATATGTATGAGTATCATCATGGATTTCTTTTTAATGCGTCAACTGGTATCAGCCTGATAATTTGTATGATCGGATAGATGCAAAGAATCAAGCCAATGATGGCTACGGTAATTCCTTGTTCTATGAATATTATAGGATTTGTAGATGTTGGGAATATGGCTTCAAATCCAAATTGCTCGTACGCTTTGGCTGTTTCGCCTCCCATTTTTAAAGGGTGGATATGCAGATACCATATTAGAGGTATGCTACATACTATCCCCAACGCACATCCGGTTATAATGGTGATGAGTGATTCTGCTATAATCATCAGCATGAGTATTTTTTTCTTCATGCCTATTGCAATCAGCATCCCCATTTCATATTTCCTTTCCATCATCATCATGATCAGAGAGCCCAGAATACCAAAACCAATTAACAGGTATAAAATACCCTGAATATATTTCATATTGTTGCTGTCGGTTTCAATATGCTGTTTGATATCAGGCATCATTTCTTCCCAACTCATAACCTCATATTTTGGCATTAATTTTTCTTTTAATTGAGAGGTTGTTTTTTCTAGATCGTTTGCGTTTTGTATTTGTAATGTATATGAGGTGATCCGATTTTCAGTACTGAATAAATTTTTAGCAGAAGATAGTGGTAAGAAAAATGTTTGTTCATTTAATTCTGGAGACCCAAAATGCAAGAATCCTTTGACGCGGTACTTGCCTGCCGCAGTACTTCCATGAAATCCCTGACCTATGATAAAAATAGTATCGTTTAACTTAATTGATAATCTTTTAGCCATACCTTCTGCGCATAATATTCCTTCTTCTTTTGCGTCAAAATAATTTCCTTTGACCATTTTGTTTTTTAAGCCTGTGGTTTGATGTTCGGCTGCAGGATCAACTCCTATGATCATACAACCTTTGGTGGCTTTGTTGGATGCAACCAGAGCATAGCTTTCCAGTCTTGGGGCGTAACTACTGATATTAGATTGTTTTTTTATGATCTTATTCAGATCTGAAATGTCTTCAAAGCTATTGTCGAGATTTTGTTCTTTCCAGTAACCTGGTGCGTGGATTTGTATATAGCCTGAGTAAAAGCTAACTACATTTTTTACTAGGTTGTTAAAAATGCCTTCCTTCAGACTGCTTGCCAATGTTGATAGCATGACAGCAAAAAAAACAGCTGCCATACTCACCATTGTTCTTGTAGGATTTCTCCAGCAATTTTTCCAGGCTATTATTAAGATTCGCAGCATTTGAAAGATTTAAGGCATGTTGCGCATGGTTTCAATTGAAAAAAATGATTCAGGGATGGAAATATCAAACTCGATTTTTTTATAACGCATTACCGTTTTTTGATTTTTTTTATCGGCTGGTATCATTTCGAAACCGGTAGGTATGATTCGGTCGCCCATTTTTCTGATATTAAACCCGTTCATAGTATTCATTAATTGACCTTCTTCATCATAAAATAGAGAATAGAGCTCCATGAACTCTTTTTTGTCAATATAAACTATCACTTTGCCCCATACAACAGCAGCTTCCGGAAGGGGAATCATTGTTATGATATGGCATTCTCTTTCTCCAATCAGTGTATCACCTATGATATGATGCCGGTAATCATTTAAAACAGATGATTCTTTAACCAGATCGTCATTTGTAAAATCAGTTCCCATCCAGCTCTGACTCATCATGGATGGTGGGAGTTTTATACTTCTTTCTAGGGTAGGGTACCAACTCCAGACTTCTTTCTTCTTTTTTAGGAAGAGGATTCCTTTGTCTTTTGCCGGAGATACGATGCGTATAAGCGACATTTCTGTTCCTTTCATCCATGCCTCGATTTCCATCGTACGTTTCCAGTCAGGTCGGATGGTTTCGATGGTCATTAAGACATGTGAACTTTTTCCTCTCATTTTTTCATCTGCTTTCCGAACAATTTCACGGGCATCCTGAGCAATGACAGGCCGTAACTCCTGCAAGCACTGGGCTGTGTCGG
>CAZZJD010000142.1:0-558 GCA_964654305.1 uncultured Chitinophagaceae bacterium | reverse complement strand
AGCAATGACAGAAGGTGCATCAATGTGTATTATGATCAACAGAAGGGGAATGACAATCCAATTCAATGTATAATACATTATGCATATAAATTGGGGCTAAGATATTGGTAGGTATTACTATAATAGATGACGATGGTCAGGAAATTCAATGAGAACTATTAATGATCCAGGAAAAATCCTTTAAAAAAGGAGGGAAAAGATCCCGTTTTTCATATGAATATATTTACCTTCAAAATAAAAACACCTAAATCTTTAATTATGAAAAAAAATTACTATTTCATTTTGGCAAGCTTTGTACTAATGACTTCCTGCCAAAAACAAGTTGCTGATGATGTGAGTGCTGACATTTCATTGAATGACCCTCAGCCTTATACCGCTTTTCAGATTGATCAAATTATTCAGAAATCACTTCTTAATAATAACCGATTTGAGTGGTCTAATGCGGGTACACAGGTAATATGGAGTGCAGGTAAAGCAACAGATCAAATTTATGCGGTTGGATATATGCCACTAAATAAAGAGAACATTGATGCTGATATGGCTTCTATAGACATTCAG
>CAZZJD010000141.1:0-5133 GCA_964654305.1 uncultured Chitinophagaceae bacterium | reverse complement strand
ACAAATAAATAATGTCCGTCCGGGTATTTATCTTGTTCGCGTACGCTTTCAGGATACTGGCGAACAAATGATTGAGCGATTGATCGTTCAGTAATATTCAAGATCGATTTTTTGAGGTAAAACCTGATATCCACCTGAGGCTGTCTTTGGACAGCCTCTTTTTATGTAAACGTTATCATGAGAAAAGAGAACTTCATTTTTTATAATCATGTATTTTTTAAGTTAATGATGCAATAACTTGCATATCTCAAAAAAAAAAATTAGATTTGTATTTCAATCCTAAGAAAGCCGTATCCCTCCACTATCCTTTTATTGCTCAACTTTTTTTATTAAAGTGGTTTTTAATTTTTTTATGAAGAAGTTCATTTTTTTTGTGATTATTTCTGCATTCATCGTCTCATTTGCACAAAGCCAGGATCTTCCTGCCCCATCCTCAAATTTACAAACCCTTCCGATTGGAAGCTACGTGGTAGCTATGGATAATACCAACCAGGGGGCTTCTGGTTTGATGAATATAAAAGCGTACGGACTTGTTGTTACGCTTCTTAACAACAATGTCAAGGTTAAGTGGATTATCAATTCTACCAAAGTGAAAGACGGAATTGATTTTTCTGTCAATGCAACACAAATTCGTCCGTCTCTGGTATCCGCTGCTAATCTCAGTTTTAAAGCTGGACCTTTTGTCATTTTTGCTGAGGATACAACTGGTGTAGCAGCTATTGTTCAGTCGTTTAATACATCTCAATCTACTAATGTAAGATTATATAGAACCAATGCAACTGTTTCTGTAGATGTGCGTTACGACATGACCGGCTTTCGTCCGAAAGCAGCAATTCTCGACGATGGGGGCAACGCAGATATTCACGCAGGATATATGACTGCTGCAGGCGTTCCGGCAACAAATTATGCAATTGAATTGACCGGTGTAAATCTGCAATCTCAGTGTTACACCTTTGCTTCAGAGCCGCATAGTACTGCCGCAACAACTACACTGATCAATGCGATTAAAAACTTTGTTTTAAACGGAGGTAATTTCCTTGCACAGTGTGAAGCCGTCAGAACTTATGAGAACAATGCAAATGGTCGCTTTCAAACAACAGGAGGTTCCGGTCTTGAAAAAGGAGCTGGTGGAAACTCTAATGCAACCATTACCACAGCCAATGTGGCATTCCCTAATGCTGCTTTAAGTTATTCTCAATTTGAGGGCACTTTCAATATGAATTTAGGCGGGAGTGTTCGAAACTGGCGTCTTACAACAGGAACATCTTATCATAACAATGCCCATAACCATGTGGAAGGGTCCGTTCTTTCAAATGCCGTTAGCGCCAGTGTATCAAAACTAACTCCTGCGAATCAGAGAGGGGGATTGGTTTTTTATCTAGGCAACCACGAGTATGATCTTTCAAATATTTCCAATATCAATGGTATGCGCATGTACATGAATGCATTCCTTACTCCTACTCCTAATTCAGGCGTCATTTCATATACAGGAAACTTGAGCTCTTGCGGAAATATTTCAACCAACAGGGTGGTTTCCCTTTTTGCTCAGAATGGTCCAACAGGGGCTTTCCCGATCGGATTTGAATTATATGCGGATGTGAATTCAAATAATACAATTGACGGTTCGGATGTTTCTTTGGGAACTTCGTCTGTTAATACAAACAACTCTGCAGCTAATATTCCTGTATTAAATCTGGCGTATCGAAACAATCCCTATTATCTGGCGAAAGCATCTACTGCCCCAGGCTGTTATGCAAATACATTTAATTTTAGAATAGCAAATACCTGCGCACCATTGCCTGTAACTCTGGTTGTTTTTGATGCCAGAAAAACCCAGGACAAAGTGTTATTAACTTGGCAAACAAGTCTGGAATTAGATAATGATGGTTTTGAAATTCAACGTCGTTTCAATGGTGAAGCCTCTTACCAGAAAATTGCCTTCGTGGAAGCTAAAGCTACACAAGGTCTGGGTGCATCTTACAGCTTTACTGATGAAAACGCCCGCAACAAAGGATCTGTTTGTTATCGGTTAGCACAAAAAGATCTTGATGGTAAAATCAGTTTAAGTGATATACGTGTTGTTAATACCGGCTCCGGTAAATCTCAAATGATTGTGTATCCGAATCCGAGTAAAGGTTCTGCCAGAGTATCTCTTCCTGTTCAATCAGGAAAGGCTGATATTTCTCTAGAAGATTTTTCCGGCAAGACTATCCAGCGCTGGAATGGTTATAGCGCCAATACTTTACAAATAGACCAAATCCGTCCGGGTATTTACCTTATCCGTGTTCGCTTACAAGATTCCGGAGAACAAATGATTGAGCGATTGATCGTTCAGTAATATTCAAGCTTTTTTTGAGGTAAAACCTGATATCCACCTGAGGCTGTCTTCGGACAGCCTCTTTTTATTTATTAAATTGAATTGACACCTTGATAACATGACACCAAGACACCACTTGTTCCTTAATCCCTTACCATAAACACCTCAACGACTAACCGAAGTCATTTCGCAAGGGTTCCTTCCCTGGTACTTTTGACGATTAATTCAATATCGAATTAATATCACAATCAAAAGTTACGTTATGAAAAAAATGCTACAATTTTTAATTTTGATCTGGATAATTTCCGTTTCGCAGAGTTATGCGCAGTGTACAGTTAAAAATGTTCTGGTTAAATTAAACTCAACTACAGCTGCTGGTTCTTCCTGCGTACTTAATTTTGATTTTATCTTCACTATAGAAAATAACGGGGGTAATAAATATATTTATATCCATTCATGGCTTCAAAGCCAGTACCCCAATCATTTTGGATGCCCTAATATGGCAGGTAATCTGAAAGCCCCTAAAGCCGCTGATTTGACCTTGGCAAAAATTAACCTAGGCATTCACAATGATATTCATGCAGGTCATCCGGTACCTACTTTACTGACAACCTATGGGCCGGACCCGTCCGTTGTATTAACTCCCGCTACGGAGTTAATCCGACAAGTCTATCCCAGCGGAGACAGTGCCCGTTTTACCATCAAAGGTGTACAGATTACGCTACCACTGGCTTGTAGCCAGGCAGCTTTCATGACGGCAGATTTCTGGTCTACCCAGTCTCAGAACGGGAATGTTGTACACTGTGTATCTTGTAACAATCAATTTGTGATCGATCCGCAGGTATTTGGTTCGGTCAATTGCGTGACACCAAGAACCTATAATATGATTATTCGTTCCGTATCGCCTACACCCATTAGTGGTCATTTCAAAGTCTATACCGATAATCCGATTGAAGGAAATATCATAGGTACATTTGGTCCGGAAGATACCCTGGTAGATGAGCATGATTATCAGACTATATTGGGAACATTCAATCAGTATTTGGGTACTAATTTGGCATATGAACCATTTAGTAATACTAAACCGGCTGCCGACAGAAATCTTTGGGCACTGGTTCAAACAGATGGCTATACGAACAGTGTGCTCGGTTATCTGATCAACAGCTGCGCTCCTTTGTCACAAGGTCTGGTTTCTTTTGATGTGAAGTACTCAGGCAACCATGTTCAGCTCAACTGGGAAGCGAAACCGGATGGAGGCTATATGATGTTTGATGTGGAAAGACGTGTTGATCAGCAATCCTATATTGCCATTGCAAATGTGCCGGCCGGGAAGGGTAATGTGGATGGCAAAGATCAAGCGTATTCTTATGTCGACATGAATATCTCTAATTCCCGTAAAATAAGTTATCGACTTAAAATGTATATGGATGATGGTCAGTTTAAATATAGTGATGTGAAGATGATTCAAATGGATGATGGGGCTGATGTAGTCATTTATCCCAATCCGAATAATGGACAGTTCTTTCTGTCTGTTCCGGTTTCCCTTGGCTCGGTTGATGTTAGTCTGGTGGATATTTCAGGTAAAATCATTCGTCAGTGGTCGGGAGTCACGCAGCAGTCTGTTTCAGTAGGCCGACTAAATCAGGGGGTATATCTGCTTAGGATAAATGCCGGAAATACCGGCCGTCAGTTGCTGAAAAGAATAGTGATTGAGTATTAATTCGGTTAATCCTTTTTAATCAACTGCATGGTTTTCCCGGTTCCGTCTTCCAGGATGACCTGCACGATATACCTGCCTGGAGGCAGGTGTGCCGGTGGATCAAGTCGCAGCTGATTCAAACCCCGGTTCACCGTTCGATGATCGTCTTTTATTTTCATGCCGGAGGAATTCATCCAGCTGATTTTAGCTTGTTGATTCAGGTCAGAAGACAACTCAGCCCTGATAAAATGTGTAAATGGATTTGGGTAAACCGACAGTTGGATATCCTTTGTTCCAGTTACAAACAAGGTATTGCTGTAGAGGAATGCGCCATTTTGTTGTATCGCTTTTATTCGGTAATATGTTTTATCTCGTTGGATTGCCTGGGGATCTGTATATTCTAATTCCGGCATACTTACTGTGATCTTTTGTTCAGCGATTGGGGTAAAAAGCTCTCCGTTTGTACTCCGTTCGACAATAAAAGATTTAACCTGATCTCCGAAGATATTGTTCCAGTTAAGTAATGACTTCCCATTCAGCTTTCTGAGTTGAAAATCCCATTCCAGATTAGGCAGGATAGAGTTTTCTGCGAAATAACCCATTCCTGCCATCAGATCCAGTCCGCCATCCGTACCCTGATTAGTATTGGTGGGTACATTGGTGAGACTGATCAGATTCATAGAGGATGTTACATCATTTGGGAATAATACGAAACCGTAGATCGTGGTTCCGTTGGCGATGCCGAGATCGGCCAGCGATACATAAATACCGGAAATGCGTTGTGTGGATATTTCTTGTTTCGGACGCAGATTAGGATCGGCTCCCATTCGTCTGCTCATGACCAATGTATTGACTGAAGGGCCCACTTGCCCCCAGGTAGAAGAGCTCACAGAGATGAGATTCCCCAGAGAGGTAACCACCTGAGATCCGTTGATACCCGTAATGGCGGCCAATTTAAAATTATCATTGCCTCCTCTTTCATTCACCAGAAATCCCTGCATCGATGCATTCATTACATAAATGCCATTGGCATTAATCAGATCTACTCGTTCAATATTGGCCTGTGTAGTTGGTGAGTTGGAGAATAGATTATCGGATCCTCTGTTTACGGTTTTAC
>CAZZJD010000140.1:0-5139 GCA_964654305.1 uncultured Chitinophagaceae bacterium | reverse complement strand
ATCTGCTTTTCTTTCCCTTTTAACAAACGTATAATATTACGGCTATGCATGATGATGATTGTTGCTGCAGCCAAAAGGGAAAACCATTTAATATACCAATCTGTTTCTTTCCATGCAAACCAAACACATGCAGCAAATACAATTGCCCCAGCCATCGACCCCAGCGAAATATATCTTGTTAACCACACCACAACTAAAAAAACACCCACACATATCAACGCAATCATTGGCTGAATAGCCAATACCATACCAAACAAGGAAGCTACTCCCTTTCCTCCTCTGAAACCAGCGAAAACGGGAAATAAATGTCCAACAACAGCCGTACCTCCGAGTAAAAATTGCCATAAACTCTTTTCATGAGCCATCCATGCTTCAGGCAGTTGCAGTGCAACAAGTTTTACTGCTAGAACGGCCTTTAACATATCCAATAATAAAACAATAACACCATACATCGGACCAATCTCACGAAACACATTGGATGCTCCCATATTCTTACTGCCCGTTTCACGTATATCAATCCCCTTTACCCATTTACCCATCCATAAAGCAAAGGGTAAGGATCCCAGTAAATACGCCAATAATATAAGATAAGAAGAAGGCATCTCTATTTCAAACTCTTTGTTTGTAAAACCAAACAAGCCCATCGATCCTGTATATCTGAAGATGTAATATATAGTCCGGCTTCATTAGCTGATGTTTCCAAAACAGGGATATCCTCTTCATAAAAACCACTTATCAGCAAATATCCATCTGATTTTAAAACTGAATGTATATTCAACATATGCTCCAGTAAAATATGCCGGTTGATATTCGCCAGTATGATATCGTAACGCTGATCTTTCAAAGGCGCATTTCCAACGAAAGCATCTACATTGCTGATTTCATTTTTTTCAATATTCTCAAGGGCATTATCGACCACCCAGTCATCAATATCCATCGCATCAGCATGTGCAGCTCCCAACATAGAAGCTAAAATAGCCAGTACGCCGGTACCCGTACCAAAATCAAAAACTTTTTTTCCTGTGAAGTCAATATTTTTCATCGCCTGCATCATCAACCGGGTTGTAGCATGATGACCGGTACCGAAACTCATTTTAGGTGTGATAACAATCTCATATTTTACATCTTTCAAAGGCGGATGAAAATCCGCTCTGATTCCGGCAAAATCATTTAAAATAACCGGCTGATATTGTTGCTCCCATTCTGCATTCCAATTTCGGGGGGCAACGGTTTCAATACTGTAATCATTTGTATAATCTTGTAATACATCTTTAGTTGCGATCAGATCAAATTGCGACTCGCTAATACAGCAAACAAGTGTGGATTCTTGTTCTTCAAAAGCTTCAAAGCCCTGTTCGGCCAATAAGGCCATAAGGATTTCTCGCAGATCTTCTGACAAATTTGATATTGTAAGTACAATTGTATTTTTCATTAAAAAGTTGTGAGTTGTAGGTTATAAGTTGGAGGTTGATGTAAAAAACAAGTGTCGAGATATCGACACCTCGACACCTCGACACCCAGACACCAACCTTTTATTATTAGGCTTCTTCTCCCTGATCTTCACTCGTAGGACGAGGGGCTGATTCAGGTTTTGGCATTAAAGCTTTTCTGCTCAGCTTGAATTTACCTGTCTTGTGGTCAATACCTATCAGTTTGACTTTCACGGGATCGCCTACTTTAAATATTCCCTCCATACTATCCAAACGCTTCCAGCTGATCTCAGAAATATGAAGTAACCCTTCTTTTTTAGGTAAGAACTCGACGAAAGCGCCGAACTCTTTGATACCTTTTACGGTTGCATCATATACAGATCCTACTTCCGGAACAGCCACGATACCTTTCACCCAGTCAACTGCTTTTACTAATCCTTCTTTCGCAGGAGAGAAGATACTTACCTCGCCATAGTTTCCGATCTCTTCAATCGTAATAGTTGTACCTGTCTCACGCTGGATCTCCTGAATCACCTTACCACCGGGACCAATCACTGCACCGATAAATTCTTTATCGATGAATAATTTCTCCATGCGCGGTGCATGCGGTTTCACTTCCGGACGAGGCGCATCGATACATGCATACATTGACTCAAGAATATGCAGACGACCTTTGCGTGCTTGCTCCAATGCTTCACGCATAACAGACATGCTCAGTCCATCTACTTTAATATCCATTTGTACGCCACAGATACCCTGACGTGTACCGGTTACTTTAAAGTCCATATCACCCAAATGATCTTCATCACCGAGGATATCGGTCAGAATAGCATATTTACCATCACCTCTTGTGATTAGACCCATGGCTACACCACTCACGTGTTTCTGCAAAGGCACACCCGCATCCATCAGTGCTAATGAGCCGGCACAGACTGTTGCCATAGAAGAAGAACCATTCGATTCTAAAATATCACTCACTACACGAACTGTGTAAGGATATTCATTACCCGGCATCATTTGCTTAAGCGAACGAAGCGCAAGATTACCATGCCCAACTTCTCTCCTTCCTGGACCTCTCATCATTTTCACTTCACCTGTAGAATAGGGAGGGAAATTATAGTGCAGAATGAATTTAGAATAATCTGATTTTGCCGCACTCTCAACGAGCAGTTCATCTAGTTTGGTGCCCAAAGTAACCGTGGTCAATGATTGAGTTTCTCCCCTAGTAAACAACGCTGATCCATGAGGCGTAGGTAATGGCTCAATTTCCATAGCGAGTGACCGGATCTGATCGAGCTGACGACCATCCAAACGGATGCGATCTTCAAGGATCATATCACGAACTACTTCCCATTTCAGATCTTCAAAATATTTCTTAGCGAGTTTTACTTCCAGATCAGTTGCTTCTGCACCCAGACTTTCTACCGTAGCTTTCTTCAACGTATCGTAAGCTGTTGAGCGCTCATTCTTGCTGCTGCCTGATTTAGAGATCTCGTAGATTTTATCTTTTGCAAAAGCAATCACTTTTTCATTGATCGCTTCACTGCTTTCAGGCTTTTTATAATCTCTCTTGGTAGTTACACCAACCGCAGCTCTCAGTTGTTCCTGTGCTTTGATCTGAATGCGGATGGCATCATGAGCCACTTCTAGTGCTTTTACCAGATCTTCTTCACTGCACTCCTGCGCTTCCCCTTCCACCATCATCAGATTTTTTTCGGTAGCGGCAATGAGGAAATCAGCCGAAGCTTTGGCTAATTCAGAACGAGAGGGGTTTACCACCATCTGTCCATCGATGGTAGCTATACGCACTTCGGAAATAATTTCTTTGATGGGAATATCGGAAACAGCCAATGCAGCAGATGCAGCCAGACAAGCCAGTGCATCAGGCATCACTTCAGGATCGGAAGAGATGAGGTTGATCAACACCTGCACATCGCATAAATAATCTTCCGGGAAAAGCGGGCGTAAGGCACGATCCACCAGACGGCTGGTTAAAATCTCATAATCATTCAGACGGGCTTCTCTTTTAAAGAAAGATCCCGGAATACGGCCTGCCGAAGCAAATTTCTCTTGATAATCTACCGATAAAGGAAAGAAATCCTGTCCTTCTCTAGGTTCTTTATTGGCAACTACGGTAGCAAATACAATGCAGTTGCCCTGGCGAACAGTCACGGCACCATCGGCCTGACGAGCCAGCTTGCCCGTTTCAATGGTAACGATACGACCTCCGCCCAAATCAAAACTGGTACTAATAGGTTGTGATAACATATTAAAAATGTTTGTGATATGCCTTTATGCATCACCTTTCGGGGAATTAACCAAAGCAAATCGATTGAAAAAAAACGGATAAAAAAATGACAAATCAAATAAGATTTGTCAGAGTATCCGAGATTATTTACGGAGACCTAATTTCTCGATGAGTGCGCGGTATCCCTGAAGATTGGTTTTGCTCAGGTAAGATAATAAGCGCTTGCGCTTACCTACCAGCTGCATCAATCCGCGGTTGGAAGAGAAATCCTTCTTGTTTTGTTTCAGATGGGAAGAAATGTGGTTGATACGCTCTGTCAACAAAGCTACCTGCGCTTCGATAGAGCCGGTATTTGCTGCTTTACCACCGAATGATTCGAAAATGCTAACTTTTCTTTCTTTTGTTAATACTGACATCTCAATTTTTTTTAAACATCCAAATAATTACATCTCTGTTAATCGGCGGCAAAGGTAGTCCTTTCCGCTTATCTATCGAAATAATTGCCTGATTTTTTGAGCCATCGGCTCAATTTTCAGACATTTGAGCCCATGGGGAAGCCCTTTCATATTATTTGTACGGTCACCAATGATCTGAATTTTGACCAGCGCATGATCAGAATTTGTAACTCATTGGCTATCAACGGATATAAGGTCACATTGATTGGCCGAAAACTCACTGATTCTCAAACCATTACAGAAAGATCATTCAGACAGGTACGCTTGTATTGTTTTTTTAAAAAGGGAGTACTTTTTTACACCGAATACAATATCAGACTATTTTTCTGGCTGCTTTTGCAGCATGCCGACTGCGTTTGTGCCATCGACCTCGACACGATATTGCCTTGTTTATGGGCATCAAAGATCAAAAGATGGAAGCGGATTTATGACGCCCATGAATTGTTTTGCGAGATGAAGGAAGTCGTTTCCCGACCCTTGCGATATAGAATCTGGAAAAAGATCGAACGATATGCCGTTCCTAAATTCAAATTTGGCTATACCGTATGCCAACCCATCGCTGATGAGTTCAAAAAAATGTATGGCGTTGAATACAACGTAATCAGAAATATTGCCTTACTGAAAGAGTCTGAACTACCACCAAAATCAGAAAAAACCTTTTTTATTTATCAGGGTGCTGTTAATGAAGGCCGCAGCTTCGAAACGCTGATTCCTGCGATGAATAAAGTTAAAACACCGCTTTATGTTTATGGCGATGGCAACTATTTCAAGCAAACCCAAAAACTCATTGAAAAAAACCATTTATCGGCAACAGTTAAGCTGATGGGCAAGTTAAAACCGGAAGCTCTTAGACAGGTAACCTTGCAGGCATATGCCGGCATTACCCTTTTTGAAAACAACAGCCAAAACAATTATTTATCACTGGCCAATCGTTTTTTTGACTATATACATGCAGGCATTCCTCAGCTATGCATGAACTACCCTGCTTATAAAGAAATCAATGACA
>CAZZJD010000139.1:0-5140 GCA_964654305.1 uncultured Chitinophagaceae bacterium | reverse complement strand
TACTTTCTTTGTAGAAATGACAAAGAAAGTAAAAAAAGCAAAATATGATTACAGGCTTAATAAATCATGGGAACAGTCAAATTATTCTAAATATGTTCTTCTTAATTACTAATTATTAATTCATTTAAATGCAGATATACACTCCATCATTAACTGAATATAAAAGATTACTTACTCGTGAAGTGCGCATTGGCGATCTATTGCTGGGTAATTTTAACCCGATCCGGGTACAAACTATGACCACGACGGATACGATGGACACCTTGGGTACAGTAGAGCAATCCATTCGTTGTATTGAAGCGGGTGCTGAATTGGTAAGAATCACCGCTCCTTCCAAAAAAGAAGCTGAGAATCTGCTGAATATTAGAAATGAACTGCGTAAAAGAGGTTATCATACGCCTTTGGTTGCTGATATCCATTTTACACCCAATGCTGCTGAGATTGCGGCCCGCATTGTAGAGAAAGTGCGTGTAAACCCGGGTAATTATGTCGATAAAAAGAAATTTGAACAGATCGAATATACCGATGCGGAATATCTGGAAGAGATTGATCGAATCCGTGAAAAATTCACCCCGCTGGTGCGCATCTGTAAAGAACATGGTACCGCTATGCGTATTGGTACCAATCATGGTTCATTGAGTGATCGCATCATGAGTCGCTATGGTGATACGGCCATAGGTATGGTGGAGAGTGCGATGGAATTTTTACGTATAGCGCGATATGAAAATTTCCATCAGATCGTATTGAGCATGAAGAGCAGTAATCCGCAGGTAATGGTACAAGCCTATCGTTTGCTGGTCAAACAAATGATGGACGAATTCAGTGAAGCCTATCCTTTGCATCTGGGTGTTACGGAAGCAGGGGATGGAGAAGATGGCAGAATTAAAAGTGCGGCTGGCATTGGTACTTTACTTGAAGACGGGATCGGTGATACCATACGGGTAAGCCTAACCGAAGATCCAGAGTTTGAAATTCCGGTATGTCGCGATCTGGTCAAACGATATACGCAACCTATTCCTCAAAAGCAGGGAAAAGTTCCTGCTATCGAGCAGCTGCCTTTTTCTCCATTTGAATATTCCCGCAGAAAAACCTTTGCGGTTCAGAACATAGGAGATAAACAAGTTCCTGTTGTAGTCGCCGATCTTTCTCATATTGACAATATTCGTCATGAAGATCTTCGTTCTATCGGCTATCATTATGATGAAACCACGGATAAATGGACAATCGGTGATATGGCGGCTGATTATATATTCACCGGGCATCAGGTATTAAATTTTGAATTACCTGGTACGTTGCGAGTTATTGTATATCCTGAAGCATGGAAGTTAGCTCCGAAGTCTGCTTCTGGTGAGCAAAAATATTTTCCATTATTTATGAATAGCGGCTTTGCAATTGCGGAATCAAAAGATGCATCGCTGAATTTTGTGATGGTGGATTGTTTTAGTGATGAAACTCCCATCAATGATTATTCTTTTCTGGATGCTATTGCAAATGACAATTCTGTAGTGATCTGTGTGAGCAGTAAAAACCGGAATGCCATGCAGAGTGTTCGCACTATGCTGGCCACTTTCATCCAACAAAAAATAATGAATCCGGTAGTATTAATGACAGACAGTCAATGGTCAACATCGGATGAACATCTGATCCATTATGCAACGGAATGCGGTGCTTTGTTGCTGGATGGATTGGGCGATGGGATCTGGCTGAGCATGGATCCTAAAGCGATTCATCAGTTCAGTGATCCGAAGAATCAATTGAGCGGAAGAATTTATTCCGAGACTTCCGTTGCTTCTCCGGAAAGTTTTCTCAATCAAACGGCCTTCGGCATCTTACAGGCAACGCGTACCCGTATTTCAAAAACAGAATATATTTCTTGTCCAAGTTGTGGACGCACCTTGTTCGATCTACAGGAAACAACGGCAAAGATCAGGGCCGTTACCAACCATCTTAAAGGAGTGAAGATCGCGATTATGGGTTGTATTGTGAATGGCCCGGGTGAAATGGCAGATGCAGATTTCGGATACGTGGGAAGCGGGGTAGGAAAGATCACATTGTATAAAGGAAAAGAGATCGTCAAAAGGAATATTGACAGTGAAGTGGCTGTGCAGGAATTGATTCAGCTCTTAAAAGATTATGATGCGTGGGTGGAGCCGGTAAATATTTAAGAAGCGTCATCCTGCCTGTCCCGTAGCGAAGCGTAAACGGGAAGCGTATGCGAAGGATCTCATCTTTAAGTCAAAGGTCACAAGGCAAAACCAATGAAAATTTTTAAGTTTTGAGTTTATTAGGAGATGTTTCGCTGCTGCTCAACATGACGATCTTGACAGTTTATTAATAGAAGATTTATTTTTCATGAATTATATGCAGACAGATTTCTTAGTGATTGGTTCAGGTATTGCGGGATTAACCTACGCGATCAAAGTAGCGGAGGCCTGTCCGGATAAAAAGATTTTGGTATTGACCAAATCGCAGACGGAAGAGACCAATACCAAATACGCACAGGGAGGTATTGCCGTGGTGCATGATCCAGAAAATGATTCCTTTCAAAAACATATTGAAGATACCCATATAGCCGGCGACGGATTATGCAAACCGGATATTGTAGATCTCGTGATTAAGGAAGGTCCTCAGCGTGTACAGGAGATCATTGAATGGGGCGCAAGATTTGACAAAGAAAAAGATGGTGATTATGCATTGGGAAGAGAAGGCGGACACAGTGAATCTAGGATATTGCATTACAAAGATGTGACCGGTGCAGAGATGGAAAGAGCGTTGCTCAGTAAGGTCAGTCAGTTGTCTAATGTGACTATATCTAGTGATTATTTTGTAGTGGATATCATTACGCAGCATCATCTTGGATTTTTAATTACAAAATCTACTCCTAATATCCAGTGCTATGGGGTGTATGCGCTGAATTTAAAGACCAATCAAATCGATATTATTCATTCAACCATTACGTTGCTGGCAACAGGAGGTAACGGACAGGTATATCGTACTACCACTAATCCCAATATTGCGACCGGCGATGGGGTAGCGATGGTATATCGTGCCAAAGGAAGAATAGAGAATATGGAGTTTATTCAGTTTCATCCTACGGCATTGTATCAAGCCGGACAAAAGGGGCAGGCATTTTTAATTACAGAAGCGGTAAGAGGTGATGGAGGAATTTTACGCAATCATAAGGGCGAGGCTTTTATGGAGCGCTACGATGCCAGAAAGGATCTGGCACCTCGAGATATTGTTGCCAGAGCGATCGATAATGAAATGAAGATTCATGGTACCGAACATGTGTGGCTGGATTGCAGAAACATCGATCACGAGCGCTTTCTTCATCATTTCCCCAATATTTATCAGACTTGTTTGCAAAAAGGGATTGACGTTGCAAAAGATATGATTCCGGTAGCACCTGCAGCCCATTACAGTTGCGGGGGTATTAAGACAGATGCTTGGGGTCGGAGTTCTATTAAAAATTTATATGCCGCAGGAGAGTGTGCCAGTACGGGATTGCATGGCGCCAATCGGCTCGCGAGTAATTCCTTGTTGGAAGCGATGGTTTTTGCCAACAGAAGTTATCTGGATAGTGTGGATGTGGTAAAGCGAGAACAACAAATGCCGGTATCTATTCCTGAGTGGGATGCAAAAGGGACCTCTGCTCCTAGAGAAATGATTCTGATCACGCAAAGTTTAAAAGAGTTGCAACAGGTGATGAGTGATTATGTAGGTATTGTGCGTAATAATGTGCGTTTGGACCGTGCTGCACGCCGGCTGGATCTACTTTGGGAAGAAACGGAATCTTTGTATAAAAACACAATGATATCTCCGCAGCTCATGGAATTGAGAAATATGATTACCGTCGGATATCTCATCACCAAAGGCGCTATTTTCAGAAAGGAAAGTCGGGGCTTGCATTATAATACTGACTATCCGAATAAGAGTGAATTACTGCAGGATATTGTCTTATAATAGTTTCCTGCCTTACTCTCAGCGAAATCAAATAATTTTGCGACCTGTTATGGGATATTATTCCGATAAATATGAAGCCGTCATCGGTTTGGAAGTACATGCACAACTGTTGACCAAGTCGAAACTTTTTTGTTCTGATCCGATTTCCTTTGGTGCGGATCCCAATACGCAGATCAGTCCGATCAGTTTGGCTTACCCGGGCACTTTACCAAAATTGAATGAAGCGGCGATTGAGCTCGCCGTACGTTTGGGACTTGCCTGTGGTTGTGAGATCGAAGAGCGGAATTATTTTGCGCGCAAACACTATTTCTATCCCGATCTGCCCAAAGGATATCAAATTAGTCAGCATACTACCCCTATCTGCAAAGGAGGTACAGTAACGATTACTACTTCTCAAGGAGAAAGGGTCGTACAATTGAATCGAATTCATCTGGAGGAAGACGCAGGTAAAAGCGTACACGATCTGTATGAAGATTATTCAGCAATTGATTATAATAGAGCTGGTGTACCCTTAGTAGAGATTGTTACGGAACCTGATATGCACAATGGAGAAGAAGCTGCTGCTTATTTTGCCGAGTTAAGAAACCTGGTAAGATATTTAGGTGTTTGTGACGGCAATATGGAAGAAGGTAGTTTACGATGTGATGCTAATATTTCTATTCGTCTTATTGGGTCAAAGGAGCTCGGGACCAAGGCTGAGGTCAAGAATCTCAACTCTATTAAGTTTTTAAAAAAAGCGATTGACTATGAAGTGGGTCGCATGATCGAATTGGTGGAAAAGGGAGAAAAAGTTGTGCAGGAAACCAGAAGTTTTGATCCGGCTACAGAAACAACATTCTCTATACGAACGAAAGAAGACGCGAATGATTATCGCTATTTTACAGATCCTGATCTGCCTGCTTTTGTAGTTACGGAATCGTTCAAACAAAATATTAGAGAAGCACTTCCGGAGTTGCCTAAAGAAAGAAAGGAGCGATTGGTTGGGCAATATCAGATTTATGAAAAGGATGCAGTTAGAATTGCTGCTGATAATGAATGGACGAGTTATTTTGAGTCTGCAGCTAAAATAAGTAAACATTTTCAGCAGATCGCCAACTGGATACTAGGTCCGATGAAATCTTATCTGAATGAACAGGACATCAACATAGGTCAACTTCCTTTAACTCCACCAATCTTA
>CAZZJD010000138.1:0-5230 GCA_964654305.1 uncultured Chitinophagaceae bacterium | reverse complement strand
CCATATGCAACAATTCTAAATGATGACAAATTGCAATTAAAGGTAGAGGAAATAATAAAAGAAGTTAACCCAATCTATATTGCTATTGGAGACCCAAAACATTTGTCTGGGAAAACCAGTCATAAATCATCAAGCGTTAGAATATTTGCCGAGCTTATTAGAAGTCTTTATATGGGCCCGATATACCTAATTGATGAAAGGTATACAACCTCGAACTCTTATTCCAAATTAAGAGAGCTAGGATATTCAGAAAAGCAAGGAAGAGCTGTGATTGACCAAATCGCGGCTATCAGCCTATTGGATTCAGCGATTGCTAACGAAAAGGCTGGTCAAAATATTGGAGAAATGTATTGAAGAAATTAGCATTATTGTTTTTGAATTCACTTTTGATCACGGTACTGTTTATTTTGTTTCACAATACATTTTTGTTAAACGATTACAAAGCCACTTCATCAAAAGAGCGAGTCGAGATAGTAATCAAACCAGGCGATACAGGTTTTGAAATTTCTAAAATACTTGCTGAAGCAGATATAATTAAGGCTGCAAAAGTATTTTATAAAATAGCATTAATTGATAATCGGGCTCAATCAATCGCTCCCGGTGTCCATGCGATTGATCGTAAAATATCATCAAAGGCTGCACTTGATCAGTTGTTGGATTCTGGCCGAATTGTTGGGGTGTTTGGTTTTTCTGAGGGATTACGGAAAAGTGAAATTTTTGAATTGCTCTCTCGATCAAAATCTATAATCGGGAAGCCAAGTAATAAGGTTTATCCACATTCGATCTACAACACCACATCATTAGAGGGTTTTCTCTTTCCTGCCCAATACTCATTCATGCCTGGTACCACTTTTGATGAAGCAATATCTCAAATACTTGATAGATTTGATCTTGCAGCTGAGCAAAGTGGAATTGTAAAAGGTTTCAAGGGATTCAAGCCTTATGATCTATTGAAAATTGCATCATTAATACAATCAGAAGGTGATCCACAGGACTTTAACAAAATATCTCGAGTTATATATAACCGACTAAAAATCGGTATGCCTCTACAAATAAATGCAACAATTGATTATGCATTAAATTTACGAGGCGATATCAGGTTGCCATATAAACGCTTAGAAATCGACTCTAAATTCAATACTTATAAGTTTAGAGGCTTGCCACCAACACCTATAAGTAATCCTGGCCAGCAAGCCTTGGAGGCAAGCGTTAATCCGATTGTGGGAGATTGGTTATATTACGTAACCGTAAAACCTGGAGATACTAGGTTTACTAAATCTTATGATGAGTTCCTGGGTTGGGCTAACGAGTTTCGCAAAAATGAGAAGGCAGGATTATTCGAGTGATCAAGCTAGCTGTTGCGGGTTCTCCGATTTCACACTCACTTTCACCGCTATTACATAATGCCGCATATGAAATATTACAGATACCAGCAAGTTTCATAGCGGTAGAAAAGAGTGATTTAGATTTTGGAGATTTCTATTTCGAGGCAAAAAATTCTGAATTTAGAGGTCTTGCTCTGACCATGCCGCTCAAGGAAATCGCTATTGGATTTGTGGACCGTGTTGATCCTGTAGCCAAGCAAATCTCGTCTATCAACACTATTATATTTGAGACAACAGGAAGTATTGGATTATCAACTGATCTAATGGCATTCAAAAATCTTTTAAAGCCATATTTTGGAAAAAAGATAGCAATACTTGGTGCTGGTGGTACAGCAAGAGCCGCACTCGGGGCACTTAAAGGAAGTGGAACACAAGTCTCCGTACTTACACGTTCTATGACTAGACATGATCAATTACACGCAGCAGCCTCAGATCTCAACATTGAATTTTTGAATTGGCACAGTTTTGAAGAAATTCAGGATAGAGATTTGATTATTTCCACAACTCCTGCAGGGGCTACTGATGGCCTTTCAGTAATATCGTCGAAAGCCGATTTTTTTGAGGTGATCTACCACCCTTGGCCTACTGAGCTAGCAAAGAGATATCAGAATCTAGGCAAGAAAGTGATAGGTGGACTTTCATTATTAGTTGAGCAGGCTTTATTCCAGATCAAGTATTTTTCGCAAACTGAATTTGATTTTGATGAGATGCGCGAGAAGTTACTAAAGGTTGGCCATCAAGCCATTCAAAAATAGTCCACAGGCTGAAAAAGGTCATTAAATAACCTTTAAAATTTATTCAATGCTCCAAGAAATTTTACTCTTTGCCGTACTTGCATGGATATCCATATACGATTTTAGGAATCATCAAATTAGAAATATTGACCTGTTGATCCTATTGGCGATTATGTTATTTAGATATTCAAAGAATATTGGGATGGCACTCTTAGGAGTTTTCCTGTACCTTTTTTTGAATTTGATATCAGGAGGTCGAATAGGTGCTGGAGATGTGAAGCTGTCATTTATTTTGGCGCTATTCTTCGACAGCTTAGAGGAGCTGCTCTCTTCAATCTGCATCGCATGGATAATTGGCGGATTTTTTGCATTGATCTGCAGAGTCAAAACACTTCCCTTCGCACCTTTTATGATTTTTGGAACATATTTAGTTAGATTTGTATGACTTGGTAGCAAAATTGCCGACATGGATTCTCTTAGGTCTGAGAGAATAAGTGCCTATAAATCAGGAGGAGAAATGCTTAGATGGCTTACAGCAGGTGAGTCACATGGACCTGCACTCTCTGCAATTATTGAAGGAATTCCTGCGCATGTACGAATAACTAGTAAGGAGATCGATGCTGACTTGTCTCGGCGTCGGTTGGGGTTTGGGCGAGGAGCAAGACAGAATTTTGAAGCCGATAAAATCTCAATTACTGGCGGCATTAAATTTGGTATTACCCAAGGCGGTCCAATTGCAATTCAAGTAGCAAACTCTGAGTGGCCAAAATGGGAGAAAGTAATGAGTGCAGATCCAATCCCGGAAGAAGAGATTAAGGATCTTGCAAGAAATGCCCCTCTCACGCGCCCAAGACCTGGACACGCTGATTTGGTAGGAATGCAAAAATTTAATTTCTCAGATGCTAGACCAATTCTAGAAAGAGCTAGTGCACGGGAAACCGCCGCAAGAGTTGCATTGGGAGCGGTTGCTAGAGCATTTTTGAAACAGAGTGTAGGAATAGAAATATTAAGTCATGTTATATCAATTGGAAGTATATCTGTTCCAGAAAATTACCAATTGCCAAGTGTTATGGACAAAGGCCGAATTGATGCTGATCCGGTTAGATGTGCAGATAAAGAGACAAGTGAAAAAATAGTGAAAGAGATAGAGGCAGCTCACCAAGATGGCGACACCTTGGGAGGTGTAGTTGAGGTCTTAGGATTTAATTTACCTCCAGGACTTGGTTCACATACTCATTGGGATAAGAGATTGGATGCGCGATTAGCTGGAGCAATGATGGGCATTCAGGCTATAAAGGGTGTTGAGCTTGGCGATGGTTTTCAAAGTGCAAGGCGCAGGGGATCTGTGGCACATGATGAGATTGAGAAAAATTCAGCTGGAGCGATTTCTCGTCGAACCGATCGCGCTGGTGGAACTGAAGGCGGAATGAGTAATGGTGAAATTCTCAGGGTTAAGGTTGCAATGAAACCAATCTCAACTGTGCCAAGGGCATTAGACACAATAGATGTATCAACAGGTGAGGCGGCAAAAGCGATCAATCAACGTTCAGATGTTTGTGCAGTGCCGGCTTCTGGAATAGTTGCTGAGGCGATGGCTGCATTAGTTTTAGCCGATGCCGTACTAGAGAAGTTTGGTGGCGACAGCGTGCAAGAGACTAAGCGCAATTTTGAAAACTATATCAATTCATTAGAAATTAAGTAATGAAAAATAAGGTTGTATTGATCGGTCCGCCGGGCGCTGGAAAAACAAGCATAGGTAGGGCATTAGCTAAAGAACTTGCCGTCGATTTTATTGACAGTGATGCTGAGATAGAGAAGCGGGTCAGTAAAAAAATCTCTGATATCTTTGTCGAGAAAGGTGAGGACTACTTTCGCGAGATAGAAGTAGAGGTTGTTGGAGATCTGCTTAATGATTTCGATGGCGTCATCGCCTTGGGGGGAGGAGCGCCTATAAACGGTGTAATTCGTGAAGCGCTTAAGGTGGCAAACTACCCCGTGATCTTTATTGATGTCTCAATTTCTCAAGCAGCAAATAGAATTGGCTTCAATAAAGACAGACCCTTATTACTGGTAAATCCACGCCAAAAATGGATAAGTTTAATGAGCGAGCGTCGACCAATATATGAAGAATTATCGACAGCTACTGTCTCCTCCGATAGCCATAAACCTGCAGAGGTAGCCAGAATCATCTCTGATAAATTAAAGAGCAAAATATGAAGACCATCACTGTTAAATCAGAGCATAAGTATGAAGTTTGCGTTGGAACTGACGCATTCTCTGAAATAAGAAGGATAAGTAAGGAGAAGCATAAGGTTCTTGTTCTCTCACCTTCTTCAATAGTCAAAAAGTATCGAATTAAGGAATCTAAAAACCTTTCAATTTTCATTACGCCGGATGGTGAAAATCAAAAGAGTGCTTCAGTATTAAATAGAATTTGGCACAGATGCGCAAAACTTGGTATCCAACGATCTGATGCGATTATTGGAATCGGGGGCGGTGCCACTACAGATCTAGCTGGATTTGTTGCGGCCACATGGCTAAGAGGTATTGATTGGTATGCAATCCCAACTTCACTAGCGGGAATGGTTGATGCTGCAATTGGTGGCAAAACCGGAATAAATTCACCGCAAGGAAAAAATCTCATCGGAGCATTTCATTCACCAATTCAAGTTATCGTAGACACAAAATTTTTACAGAGCTTAGCTCTGCGGGATTTGAATGCCGGTATGGCTGAAGTAATAAAGTGTGGCTTTATTGAAGATTACAAGATTTTGAACCTGGTGCAGGATGAGATAGTTAACTTTGATGAGTTGATTTATCGATCAGTCAGAGTTAAAGCAAAGATTGTTAGTCAAGATTTCAAGGAGAGTAGAAAGCGTGAAATTTTAAATTATGGTCATACCTTAGGTCATGCTATTGAGAAAGATTCAAAATACAAATTACGTCATGGAGAGGCAGTGGCAATTGGCATGGTATTTGCAGCGGAGCTGAGTAAAAAATTGGCTGGACTAAGTGAAGAGGCTGTTAAACTTCATAGAGTTTTGGCCAAAAATTTCAATCTTCCTATTACTTATCCAAAACATAGATTTTCAGCGTTACAACAATTAATGC
>CAZZJD010000137.1:0-5238 GCA_964654305.1 uncultured Chitinophagaceae bacterium | reverse complement strand
TCTTCGGGTTGATCCTGTTGTAACATCACCCACATCGCCTTCACATAATCCTTCGCATGTCCCCAGTCGCGTTTGGCATTGAGATTACCGAGATATAATTTATCCTGCAAGCCCATGGAAATTTTAGCAACTGCACGTGTGATTTTTCTGGTAACGAATGTTTCACCGCGTAAAGGTGATTCATGATTAAAAAGAATCCCGTTACAAGCAAACATATTGTAGGCTTCACGGTAGTTAACTGTTATCCAGTAGGCATACATTTTAGCTACGCCATAAGGAGACCGCGGATAGAACGGCGTTTTTTCTGATTGTGGCACTTCCTGCACCAGACCATATAATTCAGAGGTGGAAGCCTGATAAATCTTTGTTTTTTGACTCAGACCCAGCAAACGCACAGCCTCTAAAATTCTGAGTGTGCCGATACCATCTGCATTGGCTGTGTATTCAGGCGTATCGAAGCTCACTTTCACATGACTCATCGCACCAAGATTGTAGATCTCATCAGGCTGTACTTCCTGGATGATACGAATGAGATTGGTGCTGTCTGTCAGATCTCCATAATGCAAAACAAAATGACGATTATTGACATGTGGATCTTCGTATATATGATCGATTCGATCGGTATTGAATAAGGAACTGCGACGTTTGATACCATGTACTTCATATCCTTTTTTTAGCAAAAAATCGGATAAATAAGCGCCATCCTGTCCTGTAACGCCTGTGAGTAAAGCTTTTTTCATCTGACTCATTTTTAATGTGTTGCGAAAGTAGTAAAGTAAAATAAACTATGGGAGAAATTATGTGCCGTAATCGATTTTCGTCTTTCGTTTCTCGTTTTTCGAAAAACGATCAACGAACAACGGCAAACGATAACGGGCAGAAATTATAATTTGGTGAATTTTTTAAAAAAATTCCCTGATCTTCAAAAAATACCTACTATATAAATGCAGATAAGACGAACGGATACCATGTGCTTTGAGCACCTTTCTTATCTCTTTATTAATTTTTAAGGTACTACTTAATCCGCTCGTACTTTTCCCTCCGACATTCATTTCTATCATTAGTTCAGGTATATACCTATATGTCAGTTTGTGAATTTTTAAAAACCTGAGAAGCAGATCGAAATCAGCAGCGATATCAAGATCGGTTCTGTATAGACCATGTAAGTCGTAAAACTTTTTATAACAATAGAAAGTTGGATGCGCCGGCATAATTCCGTATTGTAAACGATTTACATTAAATATGGAAGAAGAAACATATCTAATAATCTCGTTAGGATTTTCCGGACGCACAAAGGATACATCACCAAAAGTGCATTCAACTAAAGGATGCATAGAGAAATGATGAACGATATTTCTTATTACATCTGGATGAGCGAAGCGGTCATCGGCGTGCAAAAGCCCAACGATATCACCTGTTGCCATCCGAATACCTTTATTAATTGCATCATAGACACCATTATCTTTTTCAGATACGAATTGATCAATACGATCTCTATAATGTTGGATGATATCTAGGGTGCCATCGTTAGAAGCGCCGTCCACCACAATATATTCTATGTGGGGATAGGTTTGTTCCAACACCGAACGAATCGTTTGCTCGATGGTGGCGGCGCGGTTGTAGACGACGGTAATGAGGGAGACCTTCATCGGCTATTGTATATTGTTTCTTTCAACAACAATATTCTCCATGACCAGCATATCCATTTTGGTACGTAAAAAACAATTCAATGCTTCTTCAGGATGATTCACAATGGGTTCGTTCTCATTAAAAGATGTATTCAACAAGATAGGAACTCCTGTTTTTTTTCTAAAAGCTTCAATCAGGTTGTAATATCTGGGTGAAACAGATTGATCAACGGTCTGCAATCTGCCGGTTCCATCCACATGGGTTACGGCCTGAATAGTTGCTCGCTGATCAGCATTAATCGGAAATACTTTCTCCATAAAAGGGACCACATCATTAACCTCAAAATATTCATTCACATATTCTTTCAGAATAGATGGTGCAAAGGGACGAAAGCTTTCTCTTCGTTTGATTTTTGCATTCAGTAAATCTTTTGCATCATTTCTCCGAGGGTCAGCTAATATAGACCTCCCACCTAGTGCTCTAGGGCCAAACTCACTGCTACCGGAAAACCATCCTACCACTCCTCCATTGATCAGTGAATCACTTACGTAATTGAATAAATCATCATCATTCAGCTTTTTATAAGATATTTTCTTTTCTTCCAATAATTGGATGATTTCATCGATCGTAAAATGACTCCCCGTATAAGCCGAATAAACAGGATCGGCACGATCTTGTTGGAGCAAATGATTATATACATAATAAGCTGCACCCATAGAAATCCCGGCATCATGTCCGGCAGAGGGAATATAAACATGCTTAAATGGGGTATTTCGAGTAATCTTCCCATTTGCAACTGAATTTTGCGCAACCCCACCAGCAATGCAAACATTGTCAAGGCCTGTTTTCTGATGGAGATGGATCAATAAATGAAAGATTACTTCTTCTGTAACTCGTTGAACAGATGCAGCAATATCCTTGTGATATTGAGACAATGGCTCTTCCTTTGATCTGGATTTTCCTAAAAGTTGCTCTGTTTGCGAAGTATATAAGGTTGATACAACAGGAATATGATCTTCTCCATATGTTATAATTCCCTCGGTTGCTTTCCTGAAATAATTCAAATTGAGATTAAAAAATCCATCTGAGCTACAACGAATAATTTCTTTAATCTTATCTGTGTACTTTGCTTCTCCGTATGGTGCAAGCCCCATCACTTTATATTCATCACCATAATGTGGAAAGCCAAGCCACTGAGTCATTGAGGTATAGAACAATCCGATGGAATGCGGAAAATCAATACTATTCAAAACTTCAATCTGATTCCCTTTCCCAATACCGGTCATCGTAGTTGTAAAATCTCCTGAGCCATCAATGGAAAGTAAAGCTGCTTCTTCAAACGGAGAAGGGAAAAATGCAGAAGCAAGGTGACTGCGATGATGTTCAACTTGATAAATTTTATTTTTTATTGCATACAAATCAACCTTCTCTATTTTAGAGAATTCTTCTTCAATAGATGTGACCTTTTTAGCATTCAGTAACCGGTCTTTGATTACAGAAAGACTACCCCCCGGATTTTTTAACAGAAATAATATTTTTCTGAAGAATTTGGCTTTAGGATCGCGACCAATAGCAATATGATCGACTTCATTTAAAGAAATCCCCGCTTCTTTCAAGCAAAACTGAATAGCCATTTTCGGGAAGCCAGCCCAGTGTTTAACACGTGTAAATCTTTCTTCTTCTATGGCCGCAACCAGTTTTCCGTTGACCAATATAGCAGCACTGGAATCGGCGTGGTAGGCATTGATACCTAGTATGATCATAATCTATTAAAAGTTGGAGGTTGTAAGTTGTAAGTTGAATGTTCTCATTATGAGGCTGAAAACATGGTACGATATTGATCTTTAATTTTTTCAATGTTCACGAAACTATTTGAATAGAGAATGGCATTATTTTGATAAAACGAAAACTCTTCCTGATCCATATCTGCGAAATCATGAATGGACTTAATGAGTTGAGCCTGAAGATCATCTACGGGCAAAGTATAACCGACTTTTTTTTGATTCAAATCAGTAAAAGGTGTTGTATTAGTGGTAATAACCGGTTTACCGACACTCATAGCCTCAAAGATGGCATGTCCAAAGTTTTCACTTTTACTTGGGAGAATAAAGACTTGAATTTTTTTTAGTGATTCGGAAACTTGTTCTGGGGGGATGGCTCCATGATATACAACATGAATATTCGATGGAAGCTCATTAATGATTTTATTACATTGATACCAATAGTTCAGATCCTTCACTGGTCCGAAAATATGCCAGACAACATTGCAATTTATAGACTTTAAGGCATTTAGTATCTCAAGATGATTTTTCATGGGGCCGATGAGCGCCAAAGTACCCAAAATCAATTTACCTTTCTCCTTTAGTGGAGACGGTATTGGTACAGATAATTTGGGGAAATTACCGGCGATGGAAATATATGCTTTCTTAAATTTAGCGCGAATAAAGTGAACTTCTTTTTCATCGGTCGCGTGCCAAACAATATTTTTATGAATGCTAAGTAATTTGAAAGCCAGAAAGAATATCTTTTTTTTATTCCGTTTCTGCGTAAGCGCCCCCGGATGGAGCATGCCTCTAGGTGAGAGGAAGATTTTAGTCTGTTTATTTTTTTTTATGAATGTTTGGGCAGCAATAAGCGGCTTGATATTATAGAATAATGAATAAAGACCATTGATAAAGAGGATATCCGGCATGATTTGATCATATACTTTTTTATAAAAAGAAAGCCCCGGCTTGTGAATACTATTATAATAAACTTTACCATTCCCCTGCCAGTCTGTCCATTTATCAATAATAATGTTTTCTAATACTTTATCCTCTCCATGATCATAAGCAGAACAAAGCACAAAAAAATTAAACTCAGTAGACAACTGTTTAATCATTTGTTCTATTGACCGAATTGGGCCGCCCGCTTTCCATGCGGGAAGAAAATGGTCGTAAACAAGTAAAATTTTCAAATAAGTTCTTTAAAGTTGAATACGTAAAAATCTATCCGCAATCCAATAAAGTAAAGCAACAAAAATGCAATTTTTAATTACTGAATTAACAGTCATGAGAATATCAGTTTCTACTTGTATTGCATTTAAAAATATAATAGGAAACCAAAGAATAATAGTAGGTCTTTTTTGGGCAATTCTTAATAAAATCAATACAGCAAAATTGAAAAAGAGCCCATAAAAGAACATAAAAATGATGCCGCCTGTAAATCCAAAGTTCCCATAAGATTCACCAAACGGGCCAATATTCATACTATAACCTACAACTACGAATCCTGTAAAATATTCCATATTCCAATGCCCGCCTGCCATAGGCTTATCCGGCCATAGAAATCTAGGTATGAATGAAGCAAGTAAACTTTTATAAATAGTCGAGCCTTCAGAGAATGGTTTATGCTTCGGTACATAATCCATAACCTTTGCTTGTATCATCCCCTGGTTAAACCTAACAACAATTGGAAAGTTTTTCTCTTTGTCAAAAAACATTTCAGGATTTTTTACCCTATCTACAATTAAGCTAAAAAAAGCTTCTGTGTTTGATACATCCTCTTTGCCTTCTCCATACCAGCTTATGCGTCTGTATTCACCCTTTATAGACTGAAGTATGCGTACTA
>CAZZJD010000136.1:0-5247 GCA_964654305.1 uncultured Chitinophagaceae bacterium | reverse complement strand
GGTATTGGAGGTGGTACAGATGATGAAGACAGTTCAGGTGTTTTAAGATATGTTCGCATTGAATATGCCGGATATGCATATCAACCCGACCAGGAGATCAATAGCTTGACAATGGCCGGTGTGGGTAGCAAGACAAAAATCGAATATGTACAGGTGACTTATGCTAAGGATGATGCTTTTGAATGGTTTGGAGGTGCTGTCAACTGTAATTATCTGGTAGCATACAAAACCCAGGATGATGATTTTGACAGTGATTTTGGCTATCGCGGTAAGGTACAGTTTGGACTCATTGTGCGCGATTCATTGATTGCAGATATTTCACAGTCTAATGGTTTTGAGAGTGATAATGATGCTAACGGTACAACAAACAATCCTCAGACCGGCGCTGTATTCTCAAATATAACAGCAATCGGTCCTCGTGCTACTCAAACATCCGTAGGCAGCAATTTATATAATGCCGGTGCGCATATTCGCAGAAATTCAGCGATCTCCATATTTAATTCCGTATTTATGGGATGGCCAACGGGTATTCTGATTGACGGAAGCAGAGGTCGTGATACCTATCTGAATATTGCAGACAGCTCGATCAGAATCAGAAATTGCGTGATAGCGGGCTACACAACAGATTCCATTCGCTATGTAGGTCTTGCCCCCACGAACACACAGATTTTGACGGATTGGTATAACACATCATTTTTCTTCAATCGTTTCATAAAGAACAATAATGATGTTCGTTACACGCGTCCATTTGATTTCATTAATCCAGATTACATTCCATTTGGGAATTCTCCTCTTGTAAATACAGCGGCAAGAACAGCAGTAACATCAAGCTTTAGTAATGAAACTAAGTTAGCCGGGTTAAGACCTGTTGATTTTATCGGAGGAATAGCCCCTGCCGGGGAGCTGTCGGCATGGTATAAAGGGTGGACTATGTTTAAGTGATTATTTTTTACATCGGTTGCATAAGCCATTTACGACCATATTGGAATGACTAGGCATAAAGCCCTTTGGTAGTTTTACTTCCGGAACGAGTACATCGTCCAGACAGATTGTTTTGCTGCATTTATTACAGACAAAATGTACATGATTGTCGTGGTGATGCCCATGTGCGCAACGTTCCTTACATAGTGCATATTTAACGGTATTATCCGATGAAGGAATTGTATGTATAATACCTTTTTCCTCGAATGTTTGTAGTGTTCGGTAGATGGTAACCCTGTCAATTTTAGTGCCTGCCTTTTTTTCAATATCCGCATGTGCAAGCGCGTCCGATTGATTATAAAAAAGGGATAGCACAAGCATTCTGCTATCTGTAATACTTAGCCCGTTTTTTTTAAGCATATCTCGAATCAGCGTTTCCATTCTGCTAAATTAATTCGGATTATTTTGAAAAATACCATTTACAAAACGGGGTCCACTATAACCTTCATCCAGGATAAGGTCAATGTCTTTTTCCAGTTTGTTTAATTCCTTTTTATCTAAACCATCATAAATACCCCTTACATTACCAGTTCTGTCTACGAGGGCAAAAAGTTGAGTGTGTATAAATTGCTCCGCAATTGCAGCAGATTCATCATGCTGATCATCAAGCAAATAGCTTTTTCTTGCAGCTTCATAAAGCTTTTCTTTACTGCCCGTCAGTAGCCACCATTGCTTATTATTTAATTGAAGAGAGTCGGCATAAAACTTCATACGGCCCACAGAGTCGGTATCAGGATCCACGGTATGACTTAATATTATAAAATCTTCATTATTGCTTTGCTTCTCAGCAATCGATAGAAGTGCTGCGTTCATTTTCGGGCAGATTCCTTTACAGGTTGTAAAGAAAAATTCAACCACTTGTACCTTCCCTGCTACATGCTGATTCGTGATGGTATCTCCATTTTGATTGATAAAGGCAAAAGGTTTAACATCGTTAAGGGAGGGTAATTTTTTTTTCCATCTGTCAGTTCCCCAGAAAATTCCCAGGTAAAATCCGCCTAGTAAAAGAACGAAGAATAACAAGTAAACAGTAAGCTTTTTTTTCATTGAATACAAAGTTAGGCATAAACCTCTACCTACGTTGAATTTGCAATTCGGTTGCAAATTCTTACATTTGCAGGCTTCATGAGTATTAAAATTAATTGGCACGCATTGGGTATTGGCGCTTCTCTTATTTGTGCCATTCATTGTGCAGTTGCGCCTTTATTGTTGAGCAGCTTGCCTTTGTTTGGTGTGAACATTATTGAAAATATTTGGGTCGAGATACTATTGCTGGGAACTGCTTTTGTTATTGGGGCCACAACACTTTGGCACGGATATAAAAAACATCATCATTCTGTTTTACCTCTGGTTTTATTTTCAACAGGAATGATTTTGTTTATTATACACCAGGTAAGAGAAATAGATTATTCTGTTTTGTTATTGGTATTGCCTGGTGTAGGGGCAATTATTGCATCGCATTTATTGAATTATCGCTTATGCAGAAGAGCCAATCATTGCCATACAGGAGATTGTAACCATTAGTTTTCATCCTATTTTATCAGACACACAATTACCCATTTTTCTGTAAGGCCTTCAAAATAATAAAGCGGCTCTCCGTATTGGTTTTTGTATCGAAGTGTGTTATCCTCTATATAATAAAGTGCGTCTCCGTATTGATTTTTAGATTTAATCGTTTTCCCCTCAAAATAATAAATCGGATCGCCGTATTCGTTTTTCCATCGAATCGTTTGCCCGTCTATATAATATAAAGGATCTCCATACTGATTTTTCCTTCTTATTGTGAGGCCGTCCAGGAAAAAAAGGGGCTCTCCATATTCATTTTTGGCTCGAATTGTCTGTCCGTCGACATATAGATGAGGGGTTCCGTATGGATCTTTATTACGAACAGTTTGAGCGCTTGTAAGGCTAATAATAAATATAGCAATTAAGCAAAAATGGTATTTCATATGTGAATAGTTATACTTTAAATTGTCATATGGTATGCCCTTTATTCTCATCTTCATTGGTATCGACCAATTGTTATGGGCATTTCATATGTATATTTTTTGATGGTTTTAATTGCCATATTATTATCCCCTAAATATTCATCCCTTCTCTCCCACAAACCACTGCTCCTTATTTTTAAATAACACATTAAAAGTGGTCAGTGAACCATAGCAACGGGTTATGTATTGTTGTATGTTGACTTTCTCTTCATCTGATAAATTTTTATTACTGTTGATATTCTGTTCTAGTACCCGAAGCCGGTCGCGCAGCATGACAACTTTATGAAAGAAATCTTCTACCGGAATCTCTTTTGGTTTCAGAGATTTGTCTGCGGGTTGCAGAATCAGGGTACCTCCAATCCAACGGTCTCCAAGTGGCACAACTTCGCTAACTCCACCCCATAAACGAAGTATTTTCAGCAGACTCTTTTCCACTTCACTGGTGGTTTCTATTTCTACGGAAACATTTTCGGGTATAATCTCGTCGAGTTGCGGATCATTCTTTTCGATTTCCTGCACACCGGTATTGATAAAGGAAATGATATAGGTTGCATATTTTATACCCACGATTACTCCAGGTCCATGTTGTGTGTGTTGAAGTCTGGTGCCGATGCCCAAATTCGTTTGTTCCATATGATATATTTATTTGTAAAATTAAAAACTTAAAGCGTTTAACTCAACGGGCAAATGACAAAACCAAAACCGTTATCTGTTCGCGGTTGACCGTTTAAAAGTGTCATAACCGACAACTGGCTATTTCCTGTTCTCTCTTATAAATTCCTTTGCGGCCAATTGAATATACTGATACAACTCTATATCTAGTGCAGTTGTCAGCCATTCGTATTGGGGACGATAAAGCTGTCGGAATACATTCATGTTTTCTCCCTTGTCAAGCGGGGTTAATTTTTCAATGATGTTTTCGTTGAATCTGTAATCAATATATCGGTCTTGCTCTTCCTTGATAAGCCGCTCCTGAAAACGAAGCATACTTCTGTTTCTTCTGAATTTAAAAACATTAATCAAAGATTCCAGGTCGAGCCCCACCCCAATTCCCGATTCCGGAGCCGCATTGCTCAAGCTGATGCCGGGAGAGAACCGAAAAACTTTTTCATACTGCAGCCTGTTTTCAATAGAATCCTGCCTGCGTGTGTTACCATATACTATGATCTCTTTAAGTTGTTTGTATTTCCCCGGTATATATAAATGAAGTGAAATATCGAAAGTATTGTAGTTTTTGATAGAAGATACAGCAAACATCTGGGTAGGCTTGCTTCTGAAATAGAAAAACAAAGAATCATTTTCCCCTGCAAAAATTGAATAACTCCCGGTACTATCGCTAAAACTCATGGTACCACAGGTGCATAATACCTGTACACCTTCTACCAGATTTCTTTTCGTACTATCAAATACCGACCCGCTGATTTTGATTTGTGAGATACAAGGAACAACCCAAGTACATAAAATGATATATAGAATTATATGTTTCAAGATACCTGATATGTTAAGTCAATGGGCAAAACTAGTTGTCATTGTTATCGTGGTTATATGGTCGTCATTGTTTTACCTCAGATAAAATTCTAAAACAACCACGACATCTGTACCGTCGCTGCTAGGCCCTCAACTGTTTTAGATTATGCCAAAACAATTCTCTCAACCACTTTCACGTAATACTCATGCTCCAACGCCTGAACCTTTTTTGCCAGCGATTCCGGATTGTCGGATGACTCTACTTTGCAGTCTGCCTGAAAAATAATTTTTCCGTGATCGTAGATCTCATCCACAAAATGAATGGTAATGCCGCTGGTTTTTTCTTTCGCTGCAATTACAGCTTCATGTACATGCCTTCCATACATACCCTTTCCCCCATATTTGGGTAGTAATGCTGGATGAATATTCACAATTTTATTAGGAAAAGCTGTTATGAGAGTTTTTGGAATCTTCCATAAAAACCCAGCAAGAACGATCCAGTCGATTTTTTTCTCTTTTAGCAAGGCCACATAACCATCTTCATTAAAAAAACGACCTTTTTCGATAAGCAGGCATTCTATATTATGATAAATTGCTTTTTCAATAACGCCCGCTTTCGGGTTGTTGCATACAACCAGGCACACCTCTATATGAGTATTATTATAAAAGTGTTCTATAAGTTTCACCGCATTTGTACCTGATCCAGAGGCGAATATGGCAATATGTATTTTACCGTCCCTCATTTTCCGTTGAGTCGCTTCCAAATCCGACCTAAATAGTTGATAAAGAATTTATATTGACCTAGTGGGAC
>CAZZJD010000135.1:0-5273 GCA_964654305.1 uncultured Chitinophagaceae bacterium | reverse complement strand
ATCGCGATATTTTTCAACAGTTAAGTTTTGAAAAAGTGCAGGATGCTGCTCAGGCTGCAATGCAGGCTTTTTTGAACGGGGAATATGATAAAGTGGAAATTATTTATAGTGAGTTTAAGAATGCAGCTTCTCAGAAATTTAAAAATGAACAATTTCTTCCCATTGTAAAATCTAGTTCTGCATCTGGAAAATCGGCTACTAAATCAGATTTTATTTTTGATCCTGGAAAAGATGAGTTGATTTCTGTCTTAATGCCTAAAATTTTAAATACACAATTATACAAAGCCGTTCTGGATGCCAATGCTAGTGAGCATGGTGCACGTATGACGGCAATGGATAAGGCGAGTGATAATGCAAATGAATTGCTGAGATCACTGCGTATCAGTTATAACAGAGCCAGACAAGCTGCGATTACGACTGAGCTTACTGAGATTGTAAGTGGAGCTGCAGCTCTTAATGGCTAGTTTAATTAGTAAGAATTGTCAAACATGGAGATCTCCTTTATTATACCGCATCTTGAATCATTGATCTTTGCATCGGATCGACCTTTGTCCAAAATTGAATTATGTGATCTGCTTAACGGAGCACTTGCGTTTTTGGAAGACAGAGCAACGCTCGATCAGGTAGAAGCGGCTTTGGAGGCGATTGTCGAAAAATATCAGTCGGATCATTATCCTTTTGAGGTAAGAGAAACTGGCGGAGGACTGCAATTTCTTACCAAAAAAGCCTACTATAAAACAGTGGCTCAGATCAATGGCGATAAGTTTTTAAAACGTCTCAGTACTGCTGCCCTCGAAACACTTGCTATCATTGCCTATAAACAGCCTATCACAAAAGGAGAAATGGAGGCTATCAGAGGTGTTAATTGCGATTATACCGTTCAGAAACTTCTGGAAAAAGAATTGATTGTTATTTCAGGCAGAAATGAAAAAATGCCGGGTCAGCCCCTATTGTATGCCACATCCCGTTCCTTTATGGATTATTTTGGATTGAATTCTTCAGATGATCTACCCAGAATAAAAGAAATTATTGCAACTGAAATGTCTGAACCTACTCTGGTAAACGAACTTGTTTTTACTGAAAATATTTCAAATACAGAAGCTGAGCAAACAGATTCTGGTCAATCAGATGAGTTGTCCGATAACAGTGCTGAAGCGTAATCTTTCCCTTTTTTGATTTACTAACGTCTATTCATAGGTATTCGATGTAATTTTGCAATCCTGATGGAACTTACAATCGACACTTTTAAGCTACTTGATTTATCTCGTGAATATGGTACACCATTATATGTGTATCATGCAGAAACTATCCAAAGACAGTATCAAAAAATGGTACAGGCTTTTCAAAATATGGATGTAAAAATATTTTATGCCTGTAAAGCGCTGACGAATATTCATGTGCTTAAATATATTCATAGCCTAGGTTGTAACATAGATTGCAGTAGCAGCAATGAAGTGTTACTTGCATTAAAAGCGGGATTCACACCTGATCGTATATTGTATACCAGTAATGGGATTTGTTTTAGCGAAATCGAAGCAGTGGCTGATACCGGAGCTTTTGTAAACATTGATAGTCTGTCTAATCTGGAGAAATTTGGAAAGAAGTTTGGCGATTCCTATCCGGTCGGAGTTCGGCTGCGTCCGAATATCATGGCAGGAGGGCATATGAAAATTGCTACTGGGCATGATAAGAGTAAATTCGGGATTGCTGCAGATCAATTAAGCTTACTTAAAGATATAGTTAATAAATATCAGATTCATATTCATACGCTGCATATTCATACTGGAAGTGATATTAGTGATGCAAAAGTATTTATACAGGGGCTTGAATTCTTATTCGAAATACTACCTCAATTTCCAACTGTAAAAGTACTGGATCTGGGAGGTGGGTTTAAAGTGCCTTATCATCCTTCAGAAAAAGAAACAGACTTAAGGAGTCTTGCTAATGCTCTGGAACACGCTATTAAAACACATCCTGCCACAAAAGACAGATCCTTGCAGCTATGGTTTGAGCCAGGAAAATTTTTAGTGAGTCAGTGTGGATATCTGCTTACGAAAGTAAATGTATTAAAAGAACAATCTAATCTTACTATTGCAGGTGTTGATACAGGTTTAAATCATCTGATTCGTCCGATGATGTATGAAGCCTATCACCATATTTCGAATCTATCCGGTGCCGGCAAGCCGGAAAAAAAGTATATGGTAACGGGAAATATATGCGAGACAGATACTTTTTCAGAAGAATGCCTTTTGTCTGAGATTCAGGAAGGTGATATTTTAGCGATTCACAATGCTGGTGCTTATGGTTTTGAAATGAGTAGTTCCTATAATGCACGCTTCAAGCCGGCTGAAGTACTTGTAGAAGGTGATACTTCAATACTTATACGCAAAAGAGAAAATCTGGATGATTTACTAAGAAATCAAACGCTGGCATAAGCTTTCTGATAATTTTCACATTTATCTTAAAAGGCATCGTGTATCTTTATCACTACATGATTTTATCATTATCATGTAGTGAATAAATTGCTATGCATCAAAATGCCTATAGATTTATAAATAAGATGACGCATCCATGGAAAAGTAAATTATTTCTTTTCCTCAAGCTTCCCGCTGCATTTTTTTCCGGTGTCCGTATATCTTCTTTGTCTGAAGAGCGCGCCGTTGTTTCTGTGCCTTTTAGCTGGTTTTCAAAAAATCCTTTTCGTTCTACTTATTTTGCCTGTCTTGCTATGGCAGGAGAAATGAGTACAGGTCTGTTGGCGATGATGCATTGTTACAAAAGAAAGCCCGGAGTAAGTATGCTAGTGATTAAAATGGAAGCGCTTTATTTTAAAAAAGCTACCGGGTTAACTTATTTCACCTGCGAGGCTGGAAAGGATATGGAATGGATCATCAATGAATGTATAAGAGAAAACAGATCTCATACTTATGTGGCTACAGCAGTTGGGCGAGATAAATCAGGTGATAAAATTGCTGAATTTTATATCACTTGGTCATTTAAACCCAGAGTATAATTTTTAAAAATAAATTATAATAAATATGAATTTCACTTTTCATGGTGCTGCCAGAACTGTAACAGGAAGTAAGCATCTGATCACACTTAAAAATGGCAAGAAAATTTTATTGGATTGTGGTATGTTTCAGGGTATGGGTAAAGATACTGATGCCATGAATAGAGATTGGGGGTTTAATCCTGAGACGGTCGATTATTTTATTTTGAGTCATGCTCATATAGATCATAGCGGATTGATCCCGAAATTGATTAAAGATGGATACAGGGGAAAGATATATTGTACTCCGGCAACTGCACAATTGACACAAGTACTACTTGAGGATAGTGCCGAGATTCAGGAAGATGATATCAAATATGAGAATAAAAGAAGGCGTGCTATGGGCATGCCTTTATTGAAGCCTTTATATACTTTGGAAGATGCGCAGAAAACTGGAGGTCATTTTGTAAATGTTGATTATGGTGAATGGACAAAAATTGATGAGGGCATTGAATTTCTTTTTACGGATGCAGGACATATCATCGGAAGTGCTTGTGTTCATCTGCGTATTAAAGAGTCTGGCAAAACAACCCATATTACTTTTTCCGGCGACCTTGGTAGATACAGAGATGTGATTTTGAAATCTCCAGAGGAATTTCCTCAAGCGGATATCATTATCATGGAGTCGACCTATGGTAATAGTCTGCATGATACTGCTATATCTACACCAGATCAGTTGCTAAATTGGGTGGTAAAAGCTTGTTTGCAAAAGAAAGGAAAATTAATTATTCCCGCCTTTAGTGTAGGAAGAACGCAGGAGTTGCTATATGATTTGAACCAGCTTGAATTGGAGAGAAGATTGCCCGATCTTGATTACTATGTAGATAGTCCGTTAAGTGTGGAGGCTACACATATTGTCAAAAGTTATCCAGCCTATTTCAATCATCGGATTCAGAAAATATTACAAACAGATTCAGATCCTTTTGGATTTAAAGGATTGAAGTTTATCAAAACGGTTGACGAATCTAAACTATTAAATTTTAAAAGCGGGCCTTATGTAATCATCAGTGCCAGCGGTATGGCTGATGCCGGGCGCGTAAAACATCATATCAATAATAATATTGAAAATAGTAAGAACACAATTCTGCTCACGGGTTACTGCGAACCCAGATCATTGGGGGGAAAATTATTACAGGGAAGAAAAGAAGTCAGGATTTTTGGAGTTGAACGGGAGGTGCATGCAGAGATAGGGCAGATACGTAGCATGAGTGCACATGGGGATTATGAAGATATGAGTCAGTGGCTGGGTTCACAGGATCCCAAGAAGGTTCGAAAACTATTTTTAGTTCACGGTGAATATGATGTGCAGCAAGCTTTTCAGCAGAGGTTAATGAAAAAAGGGTTTTCGGATGTGATTATTCCTGAGCAGCATAAAGTTCAGGGAGGTGGCAACTAATTTTACAATGTTTCAATCGTAGCTCCAATACCCCTTTCAAGAATCGCATCACACATGGGTTTCAGGGTATCAAAGTTGCCCTTTTTTACAGCATATTTTCCTTTGGTGTGAATAAACCAAGCGCATTGTTCAGCTTGTTCTGTCGAATGATCGCAGATATCTACCAGTGTTTCAATAACCCAGTCAAAAGTATTTACATCATCATTCCATACAATAAGTGAAGATGAGTAAGCTTCGCTTGTGTCAATGGATACCTCTGTAATCTCCTGAATTTTATTTGCCATAACAAGTATAAAATTAGAGAATTCTATAAGAATCTACTGCGATGCTGGTAAGAAATTGATAATAAATTTTACCAGGAAAAGTGCGTGGTTTAAATCGTAATCACGCTGTTGCTTCCTCCGAAAGGATTAGGAACTTCAGCGTCAGCGGCAGGTTCATTAGCCCACTTGCTTTCATCAATTAAATACTTGAATTCATGACGTGAATCACGGGGAAGATTTACTTCAGTGCTGAAAGTGCCATCTTTCTTTCTTTTCAAAACAATTGAATCTTTCCAATCATTATTGAGGCCTAGGATTTCAACTGAGTTGGCTTCTTCGTTTTCGATTGAAAACTTTACTTTACAGTAGTCTTTTGTTTTGTAGTAGGTTTTTTGAATCATACTTTTTTGATTTAGTGAAATTTCAAGGCAAATTCAATCGAGTAGGATTGGTAATTAATTAGTTGCCAATCATTAATTAATACCGCTTTAATAAAAATGTAACCCAACTGGAATTGATTAAGCTATGAGGGTTTTTTCTCTCTTATTTTTTAAACTTTGTTTAT
>CAZZJD010000134.1:0-5324 GCA_964654305.1 uncultured Chitinophagaceae bacterium | reverse complement strand
ATCTTCGCGAACTCGATTTAAAAACGGATTATTCAAAATACAATGGAAACAGCAACATCGTCTACCGCAGCAAGCATTCAGGAGGTTTGGAATAAAAGACCTCTTATCATTTCTGGTCCTTGCAGCGCAGAAACAGAAGAACAGGTCATTGAGACTGCAGAAAGACTTGCCAAAACTGGTAAAGTCAATGTATTGAGAGCGGGTATCTGGAAACCGCGTACTAAACCCGGCATGTTTGAAGGCCATGGTGCTAAGGCCTTGCCATGGTTACAGCGTGCAAAAAAACTGACCGGCTTACCTACCACAGTAGAAGTCGCTACGGGCAAGCAAGTAGAAGACGCATTGACATTTGATGTGGATATTCTTTGGATTGGAGCGAGGACAACTGTTAATCCTTTCAGCGTACAGGAAGTTGCTGATGCGCTAAGAGGTGCAAATGTGCCGGTTTTAATAAAAAACCCAATCAACCCAGATCTGGAATTATGGGGTGGTGCCGTGGAGCGTGTAGCCAGGGCGGGTATTCAGAATATTGGTTTGATTCATCGCGGATTTAGTTCGTATGGAAATACAGAATTCCGCAATGCACCTATGTGGCATCTTGCCATTGAAATGAAGAGACGTAATCCTGAATTGCCTTTGATTAATGACCCATCTCATATTTGTGGAAGGAGAGATATTCTTCAGGAAACTTCGCAGCGCGCCATTGATCTTGATTTCGATGGATTAATGATCGAAAGTCATATTGATCCGGATAATGCATGGAGTGATGCCAAACAGCAGATTACTCCCGAGAAAGTCGGCGAAATGCTTTCGTCGATTATTTGGAGAAGAGAAGATATTGCTTCCGATGAGTATCATGCAGCATTGGAAAAATTGAGGCAGCAGATCAATCACCTAGATGATGAATTAATTCAAATCCTTAGTCAGCGTATGAAGATCGCTGAAAAGATTGGGCAGTATAAAAAAGATAACAATATCACCATTCTTCAGACCGGTCGCTGGAATGAAATTCTGGAAAGAGGTATGAAAGAAGGAGAAAAGAAAGGCTTGAGTAAAGAGTTTATTGAGAAATATCTAGATGCTGTTCACATGGAAAGTATCAATCATCAAAAGAAAGTACTGGATACCTGAGCCAATCAAGATTTATGCCTGCAAAAACATATTCATTTGGATCTGCATCTGTGGCTTATTATTTCAATGATAAGTTTTCTGCACTGAAAAAAATAGTGGTGCAAAAAACGACTATTTTGATAACTGATGAAAATGTACATAAGGCGCATGCTGCTAAATTTAAAGGATGGGATACTATTGTGCTGAAGCCCGGAGAGGCCTTTAAAAATCAGCAGACCGTTGATGAAGTGATTGTGGAACTGATCAAAAGAGGAGTAGATCGTTCTTATACACTAGTAGGTATAGGCGGAGGTGTCATAACAGATCTCACTGGATATATCGCTTCCATTTATATGCGCGGTATCCGATTTGGATTTGTACCCACAACCGTATTAGGACTTGTAGATGCAAGTATTGGAGGTAAGAATGGGGTAGATCTGGGCGTTTATAAAAATATGGTGGGTGTGATTCGTCAGCCTGCTTTTTTACTGCATGATCTTTCCTTTTTAAGTTCTTTATCTGAAAAGGAATGGATCAATGGTTTTGCCGAAATTATCAAACATGCTGCTATTAAAGATGCAGCTCTTTTCAAAGATTTATCTAATCATAATTTAGCTTACTATCTTAAGAACAAATCTGCACTTTCTAAATTGATTGAAAGGAATGCCCTGATTAAAACCAGGGTTGTTCAGAAAGACGAGTTGGAGAAAGGAGATCGTAAGCTGCTGAATTTTGGACATACGCTCGGACATGCCATTGAGAATATCTATGATTTATCGCATGGACAAGCCATCTCTATCGGAATGACCTATGCTGCAGAGTTGTCTGAAAAGCTAGTCGGATATAAAGAGAAAGATAAACTTATTAGCTTATTACAGCAGTATGGTTTGCCAACCTACGCAAAGATGGATGTAGATAAGGCTTTTGATATATTGGTCAAGGACAAGAAAAAAGCTTCCGGAGATATTCATTATATCTTATTGCAAAAAACCGGTAAAGGAGTTTCATACAAAATCTCGTTGAAAAAATTAAAACCGCTTTTGAAAAGCGTGATTGAATAAAAATGAATGTAAAAGTATTTCCTTCAGTATTAAAAGGTAGCATCCATTCCAATGCTTCCAAGAGTGCTATGCAAAGAGCCTGTGCAGCTGCATTGATTAGCGGAGGAAATACGATAATCCATAATCCGGGTATTAGCAATGATGACCGAGCTGCAATGGATATTATTCAGAAATTGGGTGCGTTCATTTCTTATGATGATCAGGGAAATCTGATCATAGAAAGCAGGGGGGTGAATCCTGCCAATAACACAATAGACTGTGGCGAGTCCGGATTAAGTATTCGCATGTTTACTCCATTGGCAGCACTCTGTTCAAAAGAAATTACCATCACCGGAGGCGGTAGTTTAAGTTCCAGACCTATGGATTTTTTTGATGAGATCATGCCTCGTTTAGGCGTTACCGTTACATCTAATAAGGGTAAACTTCCCCTGAAAGTAAAAGGACCGGTACAACCTTCCAATATTGAGATCGATGGTTCGCTTAGTTCACAGTTTTTAACAGGTCTCTTACTCTGTTATGCAGTAAGTGGCGCTTCAGATGTGAGTATTAAAGTCAATAACTTAAAGAGTAAACCATATATCGATCTTACCCTGGATGTAATGAAAAAGTTTGGTCTCCCGGTTCCTGAAAACAGAAATTACGAGGAATTTTATTTTTCATCGTCTCTACAATCAAATGTTTATACAGATACAGTTCGTTCATTTACTGTAGAAGGGGATTGGAGCGGAGCGGCATTTTTACTGGTAGCAGGTGCCATATCGGGCGGCGTGCAGGTACACGGGTTGGATCTTCAATCCACGCAGGCAGACCGTGCTATTATGCTTGCTTTGCAAGAAAGTGGTGCACGAATTTCATATTACGCTGATTATATTGAGTTGTCTCAATCGAAATTAAAAGCGTTTTCTTTTGATGCAACCGAATGTCCCGATTTGTTTCCGCCGCTCGTTGCACTCGCGGCTTACTGCGAAGGAGAAACAATGCTCGTAGGTACCAACCGCTTGACGCATAAAGAAAGTAATCGTGCTTTGACCTTACAGGAGACTTTTGGAAGACTCGGAGTAGAAATTGAACTAAAGGATAATGTGATGTTGGTAAAGGGCGGACAATCTGTTAAAGGCGGACAAGTATATTCGCATCACGATCATCGGATCGCCATGGCAGCAGCTGTTGCGGCTTTAAGGGCTGAAGGTCCTGTCGAAATCGAGCATGCAGAAGCCATCAATAAATCTTATCCGGAATTTTACAATGATCTCGTAAAATTGGGAGGGAAGGTAGACGTACTGAAAACCGTATCTTAGAATAAATTATTACGATAGCGTCATCCTGAGCGATAGCGAAGGATCTCATTATAAAAAAAGCGTGGGTTAATAAGATGTTTCGCTATTGCTCAACATGACTCTCTTTGCGAGCTTTGCGTGAAATAATTAAATATTAAAAGTAATAGATTTAGTATATGAATGCATTCGGTCATCTTTTTAAAGTACAGATCTTCGGAGAGTCGCACGGTCCTTGTGTGGGTATTGTGATTGATGGTTGTCCGGCCGGACTTCCCATCAGCGCCGAGGATCTATTGCCTGATTTAGAAAGAAGGAAAGGAGGGAAGCAGAAAGGAACTACGCCACGTCAAGAAGCGGATGAACCCATTTTTAAGAGCGGTATTTTCAACGGGAAAAGTACAGGTTTTCCTATTATGATCCTGTTTGAAAACAATAATACACGCAGTGAAGATTATGCAAAACAAAGAAGTATTCCGCGACCGGGCCATGCCGACTGGGTGGCCAATCAAAAGTTTGGAGGCTACGAAGATTACAGAGGGGGCGGACATTTCAGTGCCCGCTTAACGACCGGACTTGTAGCCGCGGGTGCCATTGCTAAGAAACTCATGAAAGGAGTAGATATTCAAGCGGTTATTACTGAAATAGGTGGAGAGAAAGATGTAGAGGCAGGGTTACAAAAAGCCATTGATGCCAAAGATTCTGTAGGAGGTATTATTGAATGTCGTGTGAACGGTTTGCCGGTAGGTTTAGGAGAACCTTATTTTGATTCGGTGGAATCGGTATTGGCTCATATGATGATGACCATTCCTGCAGTAAGAGGTATTGAATTCGGAACCGGATTTGCTGCTGCAAAGATGTTTGGCAGTGATCATAATGACGCGATTGAAGATATGAGCGGTAAAACAAGTACCAATCATGCCGGTGGAGTAGTAGGTGGCATATCAAACGGAAATGAATTGGTGTTTCGTATTGCCATCAAGCCGACTTCATCAACACCCAAAACACAAAAAAGCTTAAATTGGGAAACAAAGGAACAGGAAGACTTTTCTGTTAAAGGACGTCACGATCTATGTGTGGCACTAAGAGCTCCTGTAATTGTAGAAGCTGCTACCGCTATTGTGCTGGCAGATTTTATGCTGAGGGCTCAGCAAATTAAAAATGTACTATAATGCCGATAATTTATCATATTACGACAAAGCAAGCTTGGAATGAGGCCGTTGAAAAAGGTGCCTACACAACCCCATCCCTTAATGAAGAGGGCTTTATCCATTGTTCACAGGAAACACAGATTGAAGGTGTGCTGCAGCGTTATTTTGCTGACATGCATGAACTAGTTAAGCTTGTGATTGATACCGATAAACTGAACGTGCGTTTTGTTTTTGAATGGAGTCCGTCAACATCAGATACTTTCCCTCATATATACGGACCGATTAATTTGGATGCGGTGATAGAGGTGAAGGATATAAACTGAATTTTTTAAGATAAATAATTTTTGTTAGTTGTCAGTCTCGTCTAGCCTGAGGCAAGACGAGACGGTTGTCTTGTTATCATGGTGTCATTTTCGTTTTTCGTTGATCGTTTCTCGTTCATCGAAACACTTCGAAAAGCGATCAACGATTATCGAACAACGATTTATGGTTTTGACTAATTGCTGTCCGGGGAAAAATGACATGAAGACTTTATATCAAAAAATCAGCTCTTGTGATGTTTAATTATTTCACGCAAAGCTCGCAAAGAGGCAAAGACCGCAAAGAAAACAGTTCTTAAAGTTAGTAAAGTTCATAAAGTTTGTAAAGTGTTTTGAATGATTCAGTTATACATCTTTCTACTTTATAAACTTTAAAAACATTCTACTAATTTGTGTGGCGCTGGCAAG
>CAZZJD010000133.1:0-5338 GCA_964654305.1 uncultured Chitinophagaceae bacterium | reverse complement strand
GATATTGTCGCGTACAATAACCGCGATGATGGTTCTGGGAACAAATGGAGTTACCAGCTGATAGGCGGTTTGCACCGTTGTTACCGCCCCTAAAAAAATAGAAATGATAATAACAATGGATAATGATCTTATGCCGATTTCATTACACTGATGCATAAGTTCTTTCCAGTACAGACGTGTATTTTCGGGTTTGGAAAACATTTCCCGAAGCATTATACAATATTTTCCTATATGCGTGAAGAGGTTCATAAATTATGTTGTTGTGATAGCTTCATTTGAAAATTTAAAATAACTTAAGCGTTAGTGATATTGGCTTTTGATTTTCTAAATTTTTTCCAGAAGTTTTCTCGGGTTTTGGATACCGGCACCACAGGGGTATTTTTCATCTGTGCTTCTACTACTGCAATTAATACCATATTCAGAATAGATCTTACAGAGCTGCCCAGCTGAAGAACATGTACCGGTTTATTTAGACCTAATAATACTGGACCTATCGCATCAGCATCACCTACTTCTTGTAAAAGATTATAAGCAATATTTCCACTTGCAAGATTCGGGAAAATAAGAATGTTAGGTTCTCCATCCACGAGCTCACTAAACGGGTAATTTTCTTTCAGAATTTCTTTGTTGAATGCAACGATCGGTTGGATTTCACCATCACAAATGAGTTTGGGTTCTCTCTCTTTTACTATATCTCTTGCCCTAGCCATCAGGTTTGCTTCGGGTGAATCGCTGCTTCCAAAGTTTGAATAACTTAACATGGCAACTCTGGGTTTGATGCCAAAGGACCTTACTTCCCGTGCCACAAGTTGCGTAATATCAGCCAGCTCCTCTGCAGTTGGATTAAAGTTTACCGTAGCATCAGCTAAAAACAGAGGCCCTTTTTTGGTTAGCATGATATACATGCCCGCAATTTTTTTCACTTTAGATTCAGATCCGATAATTTGCAGAGCAGGCTTAATCGTATCAGCATACTTACGTGTTAGGCCGCTGATCATAGAGTCTGCTTCACCTGTTTCTACCATCATACATCCGAAATGGGTCCGTTCTTTCATGATCTTGATGGCTTCATATCTGTTAACACCTTTTCTTTGTCTTTTTTCATATAAAAGCTCACCATATTCTTCTCTTTTGGTGTCCAGATCAGGACTTCTGGGATCTACTACGGGTATATTTTCCAGATCAATACCATTCGCCTCTGCTTTTTCTCTTATAATCTTTTCATCACCTAACAGTATCGGATAAGCGATTCCTTCTTCATAGGCAATCTGAGCAGCTTTTATGATCTTGATATTTTCAGCGTCACTGAATACAATTCGTTTAGGATCTTTACGGGCTTTGTTTCCAATAGCACGCATCAATTGATTATCGATACCCAGTCGTTTGTTTAATTGTAAGGCATATTCTTCCCAGTTCGTGATCTTTTTTTGCGCCACCCCACTTTCAATGGCAGCTTTAGCAACGGCCGGGGCAACGCTACTCAACAAACGAGGATCGAGGGGTTTGGGAATAATATAGTTAGGTCCGAATGAAATATTCTTTTCATTATATGCCATATTTACAATATCCGGAACCGGGGTTTTCGCCAATTCAGCCAATGCTTTAACCGCTGCCAGTTTCATGGCTTCATTGATCTGTGTTGCTCTTACATCCAAAGCTCCTCTGAAAATATAGGGGAAGCCTAATACATTATTTACTTGATTGGGGTAATCACTTCTTCCCGTTGCCATAATAACATCTTCGCGTACGCTTACAGCATCATTCCATGTGATTTCCGGATCTGGATTAGCCATTGCAAAAACAATAGGATGCCCAGCCATACTTTTTACCATTTCCTTAGTCACCACATTCCCTTTACTTAATCCGATAAAAATATCAGCACCTTTCATTGCCTCTTTCATACTGATATCTTTCCCTTTGACAGCGAAAGATTTTTTTTGTTCATCAAGATCAGTGCGTGATTCATGTATCAGACCTTTGCTGTCGAATACCAGAAAGTTTTGTTTTTTAGCACCCAATGCAATATATAATTTCATGCAGGCCATAGAAGCGGCACCGGCCCCATTAACTACAAACTTTACTTTTTCAATTTTCTTTTTTTGTAATTCCAGTGCATTCAAGAGTGCTGCTGCGCTGATGATGGCCGTACCATGCTGGTCATCATGCATCAGTGGAATTTTCATTACTTCTTTGAGTTTCTGCTCAATGTAAAAACATTCTGGGGCTTTGATATCTTCGAGATTGATGCCACCGAAAGTAGGTTCGAGTGCTTTTACAATTTGCACAAACTTTTCAGGATCTTTTTCGTTGATCTCTATATCATACACATCTATATCTGCAAAAATTTTAAATAATACACCTTTCCCTTCCATCACGGGTTTACCTGCTTCGGGTCCGATATCTCCCAAACCTAACACGGCTGTTCCATTACTGATTACAGCTACCAGATTTCCTTTGGCTGTGTATTTATAAACATCTTCGGGATTGTGAAAAATCTCCATGCAGGGCTCAGCAACACCGGGAGAATAGGCAAGCGATAAGTCGCGTTGTGTTTTCGCTTCTTTGGTTGGGATGACTTCTATTTTACCGGGTCGTCCTTTGGCATGATATTCAAGTGCCTGCTGGCGTCGAAGTTGATCTTTCGTCATACTACTACTTTGATACAATAATTTTATAGGGCTAGGAGGGGCAAGGTACGAAAATCAGGAGAATAGACTTATGATTCAGTAATGGCACCCAGCCAGGCCATCATGCCCATACCAATTGCTATGGCATCTTCATCAATATTGAATTGAGGCGTATGCACGCCATGTATAATGCCTTTTTCTTTATTCATCACGCCCAATCTGAAAAAACACCCTGGTATTTCCTGAGAATAATAACCAAAATCTTCCGCACCCATTCGCATTTCTGTTTCTTCCACGTGCGCAGCACCTAAATAATCAGAAGCAAATAATCTTGCATTTTCAGTCAGTGCAGTATGGTTATATACTACCGGATATCCCTTATCTATATAAAGATCAAGCTGCCCGCCCATACTTTCTACGAGCTGATGACTGATACGTTCAATGAGTTGATGTGCTTCTGCTCGCCAGCCTTCATCCATCGCACGAAAAGTTCCCATAAGTTTCACTTCATGTGGAATTACATTGGTGGTACTTCCACCCTGAAACGCCGTGATAGATAAAACAGAAGGATAGAGTGGATTTCTGTTGCGGCTGACCACTTGTTGTAATGCAGTGACCAGATGTGCACCTATTAAAACAGGATCCACTGCAAGATGAGGTGCTGCGGCATGACCACCTCTTCCTTTAATGGTAAAGTATAATTCATCGGCACTAGCCATGACCATGCCAGAACGAAAACTGAGTTGGCCCAAAGCTAATCCGGGATGTACATGTAAGGCATAGATGGCTTGCGGTTTGGGATTTTCCAATACACCTTCTTTAATCATATAGCTTGCACCACCCGGATTCTTTTCTTCCCCAGGTTGAAAAATCAATTTCACGGTTCCTTCCCATTCGTGTTGTAAGGCTTGTAAAATTTTTGCAGCACCTAGTAAACAGGTGGTATGCACATCATGACCGCAGGCATGCATCACTCCGTCGTTTAAAGATTTGTATGAGATATCATTTGCTTCCTGAATAGGAAGCGCATCCATATCTGCCCGAAGAGCAACAATCTTTTTATCCGGATTTTTTCCTTTTATGATGCCCACCACACCGGTTGTGGCCATAACGGCAAAAGGAATCCCCATACGGGTGAGTTGTGCTTGAATATATTTAGAAGTTTCAAACTCTACATAACTTAATTCCGGGTGTTGATGCAAATGTCTTCTTACCTCAATCATTTCCTGATGAAATTCTCTGGCAAGTGCTTTGATTTTATCTTTCAACATGCTGACAAAGTTAATAGATGTAATCTGTAAATTGCTGCTTAGGGATTTACTGAGGGTGATACGCCTTCCTCTTTCTCTTGTTTTACTTCTATGTTGCAGGGGATTATGTAAATACCTTTGGGAAAAAGGTCAAGAATTTGTTTTTTTAATTCTTCCGCTTCACTCTTTTCTTTGAAATTACCCATTCTTAATTTGAAGTAGGGCGCCTGATAAATCAGATATAACTTTTGTTCAGGATAGAGCGATAACATTTTACTTTTTGCTTCCAATACTTCCGGCCTGCTGGTCGTATTCATGATTTGCAATCGAAATCCCTTTACAGGAGTTCTTGCGATCATCGCTTTATGATTGATTGCCGCTTTTTTTTCACTTAACAACTGATAGCGCTTGTCTTTAATCACAATAACACCTCCAGCTAAAGTATCCCGCTGCATTTGTCCGCAGACAGATTGAGTAATCAAAAGAAAAAAAAGATAAAGCAATAGTTTCTCCTTCATTATTCTTTAATATTTAGCTCCACCACTTCCGGTTTTTTCAATGGGATGCCAGGTTGTTTTGATCTCCTGTGTATCCTGAATGAAATAAGGAGATTGGGCATCTGTTTTACTCCATTCAATATGAGGGTAGAGTAGAACACGTTTTAAATTTCCCGCTGATTTTTCTTTAATCAATTGTATGGTTTGGGAATCATTTTCACAATAAATAACAGCGTTTACATCCATATGATCTGTCATCCATGGAATAAGCTCCTCAGGTTTTCCTGTAAGAATATTCACAACCCCTCCGGGCAGATCAGATGAGTTCAGTACTTCGGCAAAAGTGATAGAACAAAGAGGTTTGGATAAAGAACCAACGATTATGCAGGTATTTCCTCCTGCAATTACTGGTGCCATTACAGAAACCAATCCTAATAAACTATTTGATTGTGGCGCAATGATTCCAACAACACCCATGGGCTCGCAAACTGAAAAATTAAAATGTGCAGAACTAACGGGATTTACTGAACTAAGTACTTGTTGATATTTATCAGCCCAGCCGGCATAATAAACCAAACGGTCTATGGCATCATTCACTTCCTTCGTAGCTTGTTGTTTTGTGGCATCCTGTAACATGAGTTCTTCTATAAACTGTGCTTTTCTGCCTTCAAGCATTTCAGCCATGCGGTACAAAATTTGTCCGCGATTAAAAGGCGCTCTTCCTCCCCAGCTTCCTTGTGCATTACGCGCTGTTTCTATGGCATCTCGCAGATCTTTTCTGGAGCTCAGGCAAAGATTTCCTAATTTTTTTCCGGCTTTATTGACCGGCACAAAATATCGACCTGATTCCGTACGCGGGAATTGACCACCAATATATATTTTATATGTTTTTAATACTTCCAAACGATTCTCTTTTATGGTTGCCATAATGCAATAATTTTTTTTAAATTAATTCTACATAAGC
>CAZZJD010000132.1:0-5340 GCA_964654305.1 uncultured Chitinophagaceae bacterium | reverse complement strand
CCCTCATAGATCTTATCAGTTTGGATAGTCCGGGAAAATATAAACGACCTGTCACCTTAATGAAATAATCAGACTGATGAATCAGTGCGCTCTTTTCGACAGCTTCATCTATCATTTCCAGCTCAGCATAACCATAATGAATACCTGAAGGGAGAGACGATGCTTTGATTTGAATAAATTCAATATTCCGGTTATATTTATTTTGTTTTGCAGCTACTGTTTTTAAAAGATCAATATTATATCCTGAGTTCTCTACAAAAACAATATTGGATATTTTAGATTCATCATAATTCAACCAGTAAACAAGACATTTCTTATAATCTTCCATCCGCACCAATGGGTCGATTCTGAAATTAGGATTAAAAGTATAACCCGAAGGGTCGGGCGAAATACATGCCGTAATCAGCAACGTAAAGTTTTTTTCCTTCACAAAAACTATAATTCTAATTTTTCAATCATCTGACGAGCAGCAGGAGAGATGTTAAATCGAGTTTCAAAAAGCTTTTTCGCTCTTTGGGACATTTCATTTTTTTTATCTTTAGTCATTTCAATCCAGCTTTGGATCAAACTTAATACGCCCGCTTCTGAATCTGAATTAACCAAACCCGCTCCTGCTTCTTCAATATCCTGAAATATATTAATCTGGTTGCTAATCAGTACCGCTTTACCACATCCCATAGCCTCTACCACTGCAATACCAAAGTTTTCCTGATGGCTGGGTAGTATAAATGCATCACAATTATAATAAGCACCCCATTTTGCATCACCGGTTAACATACCGGTAAAGAAAATATACTTTACGAGTTGTGACGAATTTTGTACACTCTTAATAATTTTATCTCCATATCGGGTATCTCTGCCTGGACCTGCAATCACTAACTTAGGAAGGGAACAACCCTCACTTAATAAAAGATCGTATGATTCAATTAAAAGATCAATTCCTTTTTTTTCATCTATTCTTCCTAAAAAAAGCAGAAAAGAATCTTTCATTACTATCGGACATTTTTTTATAAACGCCTGATACATCTGATCATTATACTGTGGCGGCCGATGAATACCATAACCAATATTGATTTCCTTCTGAGGTTTGTAATCGGAAAATGTTTGTCTTGCAAGTTCAAGTTCTGCAAAGCATGTAAATAAAACCCCTTGGGAATGTTTTATTATTTTTTTTTCAATGAGATGCCAATAAATTAAATTTCTTAATGCTTTTATTTTTCTCGATCCTGCTTTTTGAAACCAGGGATCCAGCATTCCATGAGGCATTACATATACCCTAGGTAAGGATATTGTTTTCATTCTTTTAAGTATTTGCATTGCCTTATTCACTGCATAACCATGATACAACCACAAACCTCTGATGATTACCACATCATATTTAGTCAGGTGATCAACAAGCCAATGTAAGAGATGAGGGTGATATTTCCATGGAGTGATGGATGACCCTAATGCATGAATAGTAAAAGAATCATTTTTCAAAAAATCTTCATCAGGATTATCCAGACAAACCACATCCGCCAAAATACCTTGATGCTTGAGTTCAGGAATTAGGTTGCGTACACCCTCGCATGGGCCACCAGTAGCCGGATTCATACTGTTGATGACATTAAGTATTCTTTTTCCCAAAACTTTAGATGAGCTGTGAGGAAATAAAATCAGAAAATGGTTTTGAATTCCTCCCAGGTAACCAGATTCAGATATTTCTTTCTATGCTTGTCAAATTCTTTCCAGTCAGGAATTTCAAATGATTGTCGCTGAGCATTATGATGTATTCTTATAACGCCAACGCCATAATCACAATCAACCACACAGCACTTAATTTCAGGATAGGTGCCCTTGAACTCTACAAACGCTATCCAAGGATCCCCATTCCATACAATAGTTTTTATGGGTACCAACTGAGATTCATAACTGATCGGGTTACAGTCGTGCATTAATATAAATCCTCCTGGAGTAAGGTGTCTGATGGATGATGAAGGCCATCAATAAAGATGATATCATAAATCTTTTTATTATCATTTAATGGATTCAAAAAAAGCATCTGAAGTCATTCTGTAATTGACTTCCGCAGCAATATGTCGCTCTGCACCGGGATCCACACCATCTTTGTTGAGTGCATTTATTTTTCTGATATTATCTCCCTTTAAAACACCAATTTCAAGATAATTACTAAGACCATATTTTGAAATTAAATAATTGATAACATGATATCTCTTTGTAGCTTCATTTCGGTATCTCGATGCCATTGGATCATTCGAATTATCTTTTAAATTTCGACCTAAAAGTGTCTTGATCGCATTTTTTATCATATTAAGAATTTTAATTTATTGATATATCAAATGATGCACTAATAAACAAAAGGCTCCTTCCTTTTGAAATATTTTGCCTCCTTATCAATAGTCTTTATAAAAATTGCAGGTTGTCCTCCATAAAGTGCGTAAAACTGATTATATTTTTTGTTAAGTAGTGACTTTGCACCTAATACTGAGTAATCAGGCAATTGTGCGCCACCCAGTATCACTACATTGGTACTTACAAAACAATAATCACCGATGGTAATAGGATGACTGTCCTGCCGTGACTCGATAATATCAATCGAATGTGTCAATAATTGGGAATAATAACCTGCGATGGTTGTAAATTTTCCGATAGTAACCGGACTGGTACAATCAATATGATGATGCTTGGTAATGGCGGCCCCTTCATTCATCGTTAATACAGAAGTCCGATCTGGCTGATGCTGAAAGTGTCTGGAAGATTTTTTTGAAGAGAACCCTGTAATCCAGTTACTTCTACCAATTGAACTGTGCTTTTTCATAACAATTTTATCAAGATGTATGGCAGTATTAAAGTGTCCTATTTTTGAGCCTTCCTCCATTGTGAGGCAAGAAGGATAAATCCAGGAAAATCCAATTCTGGAGCTGGGATGCAACTCATAACCGAATAGCAGATGAAGCATTCTTCGTTTTAAAGTCCAGGGAAAAAGTATAATCAGAAACTTAATGAAGGAGCGCATCACAACCCGTTTTTAAACTGATTCAGATAGCTATTGATCATTTCGGAAGTTGAAAATCTTTCGAGATTCCTGAATCCTGCTTGTATTAGTGAAATCTTTTTATTGTGATCTTTTAATTTAATATAGGCCTCTGCAAAATCATCCACATTATCCGGAGAAGCATAATATGCACCATCGCCACCAATCTCAGGAATTGGCATAATATTGCTTGCAATGACAGGTGCTCCGCAAGCCTGAGCTTCTATAACCGGCCAACCAAAACCTTCCGACCATGAGGGAAAGATAAGTGCATTGCAACCTGAATATAATGCCAGTAATGACTGATGGCCGGGATTTTCAATCACTATGACTCTGTCTTCAAGATGATGCTTATGGATAAATTGAATGCATTCATCATCAATAGGTCTGCCGGCAAATACTATATTTCCATTAAAATGATCACTTAGTAAAACGAGCATTCTCAGAAGCATGATTCTGTTTTTTCTTGGAAGAGACGAACCTACATGCAATAAGTATGGTGTTTCTGTATCAATATTGAGTTGTCTTAAATGATTTAAAATATATTCCTCTTCCATTGAATTGAAAGAAGCATTAAGCCCGTTGTAAATTACGCTCCAATTATTGATTTTCTTCTTATACTGATTCGCTAGCTCACATAACTGATGTAAGGTTGTTTGTGAAACAGCTGCAATGTGCCGTGCATTCAGTAAATTTCTCAGGATCCATAACTGAAGTAATTTCCCGGTAAATGAAGCTCTGCACCAGGTATCTTGATGACCTAAAGCTCCTCTGATAGCCAACACATCGTGACAGGTAATCAATGTCTTTTTCTTAGGCAACCAAAATAAATAAGGTGCATTGGAGTGATCTGCTATATGAAAATAAAGATGTGATTTGAAAATGAATTTTATCCGAATCAAGAATAAGCTTATCGGTGCTAAAAGCCATTTATCCAGATAACTCATCCACTTCGCTAATCCGTTTGTTGTTTTATTCCAGAATATACCAAAGAAAACGGGCGGTCTGAATTTTATCACTTTCACTCCATTTGAGTAATATCCTCTTTGGAGCATTCGAGCGAATTTATGCATACTCTCCTGATGATCTCTGCTGTAATTGGCAATTATAACAATGGTTGTCATCCTGCAGAAACGTTTGGTTGATTTAAATTATCTTCAGATTGATTCACAGATGCAAGCAGTACGCCTCCAAAAAAAACAGCAAAGCCTAAAGAAGTAGGTTGAGCCCATTGTCCCTGCGATATATAAAAAAGTAAATTCCCTATCATCAGCCATGGTAACATATTGCCCTGAATAAACTGACGATAACTTTTAAAAAGCATATTCATTCCTAAAATAACTCTTATCAGAATTAATACCAATCCTAATAAAGGCCCAATCTCTCCCAAAATTCTCCCCCACTCTCCCTCAGAAATCAGGAACTCTTTTTGTCCAGTGGTTAACATACTCCCCGCATTAGTACCCAACCCCAATCCAAATCCCCAAAAAGGAAAATCTTCCGCCGAAGCCAGCGCACGACCCAATCCTCCCAAATACCTGTTCAGTATAACATCTTCCAAACCACCTTCCGACTCGTTGGCAGCATTAAACCGTTCTTTAAACACTTCAATTCCTGTTTCAAGAAATTCAAAATTGCCTGCTATATTGATAAAAGTAATCAACAATATCATGGCAATAATGACATACAAAAAAGTTAACCAATATTTAAAAGACGATAGTAAATAGAAAAAAACGGTGATCAGAATGCCAAATAACAAAGTACGACTGATTGAAAAGGGAATACTCAGAAATAAACATATCAGTGCTGTATAAATAACCCAGACAGGAAGTTTTACATCCTGCGTCAATGCCCAGAAAATAAATGATGCACTAAGTGTAAAAAATAAAACCAGTCCATTCGTAAACGAAAACGTACCGGGTGGTCTGAAATAACCAAGCGCTCCGGTAAAGCCTCCGGAAAACGCATCCCCCACACCTTTATTAATCCATGCTGTCTGTGGACTGTAAAACTGAATGATGATTAAAACCAGCATCGGAATGCATAAAATGATCATCCACCGGGCGATTTTGAGAATGTCTTCCTTTTGCAGCACTTGCCCTATGATGAATATCAACGGAAAATGTATCAGTGTTATCCTTAATCCATAAAGCGCAATCAATAAATTGCCATGACCTGATAAAATGGCTGTATAAAAAGCCATGACTGAAACGGAAAATGCAAACAAAACATATACATTCAGCCAGGGGGTTCTTAATTTCCACGCAGCATATATAATGTAAATAGCTACCGGATCCCTGATCAAA